>DASSGI010000136.1:0-8042 GCA_035857655.1 Casimicrobiaceae bacterium
GCGACGAATTCGTCCCAGCGCTTCGGATTCGCGAGAAACGCCGGGAGGGAGAGCGGCGAGAGCGCGAGCGTGACGTCGGGATGAGAGCCGTCGCGCGGCGCGGCTTCGATCCTGCCTGCAGCGTCGATGCGAAGTCGCGTCGTCACCGGGCCGACGGCGATCGAAAACGTTCGCCCCGGGTGCGCTGCGAGCGAAGCCTGCGCCCAGGCTTCGTGCTCGAGCGCTCGGTTGACGAGCGCTGGCGCGAACGCCGCCGGTCCGAGCTCGATCGGCCCCATGAGGGTCACTGGACTATCCTCCGCGCTTGGGAGCGGCCCTGCGGGCTCACGCCAGCTGCTGGATTCCGGCGAGCAGCCAGCCGGAGGAGCCGTCCGCGGGCTTGGTGAGATTCCACACCTCGTCGAACGCGATCGATGGACCCTCGCCCTCGCGCAGCGCACCCATGAACCGCACGCTCGCCCAATGCTGATCGCGTTCGGTTTCGACCTCCAGCACTTCGGCGTCGAGCTTCTCGATTTTCGTCGGGCCCCGCTGCTCGCTGCTCGCGAGGTCGCGGAGGACCTCGTCGATCATTCCGGGCGTCATCACATCGGCGAGCGCCTGGCGATCGCCGGCGTCATAGGCAGCCTGCAGCCTGATGAACTGCTCTTTCGCGTGGCGAGCAAACCCGGCCGCGTCGAATCCCGGTGGAAACGCTCTGCGCACAGGCTCCGCTGCCGAGGCGAGCGTGGGCTCCACGCGATTGCCGCCGCCCCATTGCGGCGCAGGCGGCATCTCGAACGTGGGTGGCGCCGAACCCGAGCGTCCCGCCGTATAGGCGAGCGGTCGGTCGCTCTGCGAGCGCCGCGCGAAGAGCATCCGCACGACGAAGACGACGCCGACCGCGAGCAGCGCGAGGAGAAGGAACGTGCCGAGACCCTCGGGCAGTCCGAAATGCGAAAGAAGCGCTGCGAGACCGATGCCTGCGGCGAGGCCGGCGATCGGGCCGAGCCAGCGTGACGCTCCCGAGGCAGCCGGCGCCGCCGTGGCAGGCTTCGCCGGAAGCGTGGCGCCCGGCGTCGCCGGCATCACGGGCTGCGATGCGGCACCCGAAGGCGTGGACGTGGCCGGCGTGGACGTCGACGGCGCCGCGGCGCGCGGAGTGACGCTCGGGCGCTGCACGCCCAGGCTCTTTCCGCCGCCAACCCTTGCATCGGCGTCGCCGATCAGGAATGCCGCCAAGGTGACTGCGGCGATCGCAACGAGCGCTCCGTGTCTCATCTTCGCTTCCTCCAGTGGCACGAAAGGTGTGTCCAGCTTCGCCAGGTTCAACTACCTTGGTCTTGTTTTTTAGTAATGATAGCCCAGGTGCAACGCGACCGCGCCGGCCGCGAGATTGTGCACTTCGACCCGGTCGAACCCCGCTTGTTCCATCATCGCGGTGAGCGCGGCCTGGTCGGGGTGCATCCGGATCGATTCCGCGAGGTAGCGATAGCTCGCCTCGTCGCCGGCGACGACCCGGCCGAGGCGGGGCAGCACGTTGAAGCTGTACCAGTCGTACGCCGGTGCGAGCGGCGCCCAGATGCGCGAGAACTCGAGCACCGCGGCGATGCCGCCTGGGCGGAGCACACGGCGCATCTCGGCGAGCGCGCGATCCTTGTTCGTCACGTTGCGCAGACCGAACGCGATCGACACGCGATCGAATCGGCCGTCGGCGAACGGCAGCTTCTCGGCGTCGCACTGGACCGCCGGGACGATCCGGCCCGCATTGATCAGCCGGTCGCGACCCGCGGCGAGCATCGCGCCGTTGATGTCGGTCAGAACGACCTCGCCCGAAGGGCCGACGCGCTCGGCGAACAGCCGTGCGAGGTCGCCGGTGCCGCCGGCGAGGTCGAGCACGCGCATTCCGGTGCCCGTGCGCGTCGCTTCGACGGCGAAGCGCTTCCACAGCCGATGGAACCCGGCCGACATCAGGTCGTTCATGAGGTCGTACTTGGCGTGAACCGAGTCGAACACGCCGCGGACGCGCCGTGCCTTCTCGTCAACGCCGACCTGCTCGAAACCGAAATGCGTGCGCTCGCTCATTCGCTCTTTCGGTGCGGGAGTGCGTTGGGCGGCGCGACCCCGGGGGGCCCGCGCTGCCCGCGGCGTGATGCTGCGGAAACGCTCGCGCTACGGACGTCCGGTGATCGTCGTCGGGACGATGTCGAGGTTGCCGATGCCGGAGAAGACGTTGCGGCCCTTGGCTTCCTTGCCGTGGAGCTTGATCTCGAGGCGCAGGTCGTTCAGCGAATCTGCGTTGCGCAGCGCATCCTCGTAGCTGATCAGGCCGGACTCGTAGAGGCCGAACAGCGACTGGTCGAACGTCTGCATGCCGAGCTCGCGCGACTTCTTCATGAGCTCCTTGATCCCGGAGATGTCGCCCTTGAAGATCAGGTCCGAGATCAGCGGTGAATTGAGCATCACCTCGACGGCGGGCACGCGTCCCTTGCCGTCGCGGCGCGGGATCAGGCGCTGTGCGACGAACGCGCGGATGTTGAGCGAAAGGTCCATCAGCAGCTGCGCGCGCCGGTCCTCGGGGAAGAAATTGATGATCCGGTCGAGCGCCTGGTTCGTGCTGTTCGCGTGCAGCGTCGCGAGGCACAGGTGGCCGGTTTCCGCGAACGAGATCGCGTAGTCCATCGTCTCTCTCGCGCGCACTTCGCCGATCAGGATGACGTCCGGCGCCTGGCGCAGCGAATTCTTGAGCGCGATGTCCCAGTCCTCGGTGTCGACGCCCACTTCGCGCTGCGTGACGATGCAGTTGTTGTGCTCGTGGACGAACTCGATCGGGTCCTCGATCGTGATGATGTGGCCGTAGCTGCTCTCGTTGCGGAACCCGAGCAGCGACGCCATTGACGTCGACTTGCCGCTGCCGGTCGCGCCGACGAACATCATGATGCCGCGCTTCGACATGATGACGTCCTTCAGCACCGGCGGAAGGCCGAGCTCCTCGAACTTCGGGATCGTGGTCGTGATCGTGCGCAGCACCATGCCGACCCGGCCCTGCTGGACGAACGCGTTGACGCGGAAGCGGCCGACGCTCGGAGGCGCGATCGCGAAGTTGCATTCCTTCGACGCTTCGAACTCCGCCGCCTGCTTGTCATTCATCACGCTGCGCACGAGCTCGATCGTGTGCTGCGGCGTGAGCGCGGTCTTCGAAACGGGGGAAATCCGGCCATCCACCTTGAGCGCGGGCGGGAACCCCGCGGTGATGAACAGGTCGGAGCCGTTCTGCTTGACCAACAGCGTGAGCAGCTCGTGGATGAATCCGGTGGCGCGTTCGCGTTCCATGTCGGCTCCTTCGGCAGGCGCTCGCGGGCGAGGCCGCGAATGCGGTGCGACGCTACGGGAAGAGGTCCTTGTTGACGGCGCGCTGGCGGGCCTCGGCGACCTGCACCATGTTGCGCCGGACCATTTCGACGAGACACTGGTCGAGCGTCTGCATCCCGACATTCTGGCTCGTCTGGATCGCCGAGTACATCTGCGCGATCTTGTTTTCGCGGATCAGGTTCCGGATCGCCGGCGTGCCGATCATGATCTCGTGCGCCGCGACGCGTCCCTGCCCGTCTTTCGTCTTGAGCAGCGTCTGCGAGATCACGGACACGAGCGACTCCGACAGCATCGCGCGCACCATCTCCTTTTCGGCCGCGGGAAACACGTCGATGATCCGATCGATCGTCTTCGCCGCCGAGCTCGTATGCAGCGTGGCGAACACCAGGTGGCCGGTCTCGGCGGCGGTGAGCGCGAGGCGGATCGTCTCGAGGTCGCGCATCTCGCCGACCAGGATGTAGTCGGGGTCTTCGCGCAGCGCGCTGCGGAGCGCGTTCGGGAACGAGAGCGTGTGCGGTCCCAGCTCGCGCTGGTTGATCAGGCACTTCTTCGATTCGTGCAGGAACTCGATCGGGTCCTCGATCGTGAGGATGTGCCCGTACTCGTTCGTGTTCACGTGATCGACCATCGCCGCGAGCGTCGTCGACTTGCCCGAGCCGGTCGGGCCCGTGACGAGAATCAGGCCGCGCGGCCGGTTCGTCATATCGGCGAAGACCTTCGGGGCGGCAAGCTCCTCGAGCGTCAGCACCTTCGACGGAATCGTCCGGAACGCCGCGGCGGCGCCGCGCTGCTGGACGAAAGCGTTGACGCGGAAGCGCGCGAGGTTGGGCACGCCGAAGCTGAAGTCGCACTCAAGGTTTTCCTCGTACCCCTTGCGCTGCGCGTCGCTCATGATGTCGTACACCATGGCGTGCACGTCCTCGTGCTCCATCGGCGGCAGATTGATACGGCGAACGTCACCGTGCACCCGGATCATCGGGGGCAAGCCGGCGGACAAGTGCAGGTCCGATGCCTTGTTCTTGACGGCAAAAGCCAGCAGTTCGGTGATGTCCATCTATAATCCGCGGTCCGGTTCGCGATTCCCGGTAGGCGGAATGCAAAACGCGTGCCAGCGGCAGGGTTTCTACGCCATTGTCATTGATTATGTTCCACTACGAGAAGGCGTGGCAAGAAGTGAAGGCGCGTATTGCACGCGCGGCGTCGTCTGCAGGACGTGATCCCAACAGTGTCCGGCTTCTTGCGGTGAGCAAGACGTTTCCGCCGGATGCGATCCGGGCGGTTCATGCGCTGGGGCAGCGTGCTTTCGGCGAAAACTACGTCCAGGAATGCGCGGAGAAGATCGACGCGCTCGCCGACCTGACCGACATCGAGTGGCATCTGATCGGGCCGTTGCAAAGCAACAAGACGACGGTTGTCGCTCAACGCTTCGGCTGGGTGCAGACCATCGACCGGATGAAGATCGCCGAGCGGCTCGCGCGTGCCCGGCCGGCGGGTGCGCGACCGCTCGACGTCTGCGTTCAGGTCAATGCGAGCGGCGAGGCGTCGAAGAGCGGCGTTGCGCCGGCCGAAGCCGTGCCGCTCGCGAAGGCGGTCGCCGCGCTGCCGCGGCTGCGCCTGCGCGGGATCATGGGGATACCCGAGCCGACCGAAGACATCGCGCGCCGGCGCGCGCAGTTCCGCGTGCTGCGCGAGTGTCTCGAGAACTGCCGCGCTGCCGGACTCGCGGCGGATACGCTGTCGATGGGAATGTCGGCGGATCTCGAGGATGCGATCGCCGAGGGTGCGACACTCGTGCGCGTCGGAACGTCGATCTTCGGAGCGCGCGAAGCTCGGCGCGCGGGGGTCGCCGCGTGAGCGCGAAGGGCGAAGGGTAGTCCGGTGACGACGACGTTCATCGGCGGCGGCAACATGGCGACCGCGCTGATCGGCGGCCTCGTTGCGCGCGGCGCTGCGGCGTCGGGTTTTCATGTCGTCGAGCCGTCGGCCGATGCGAGGGCGCGTCTCGCCGCGCGGCATCCGGGCGTCGTCGTCCACGATGCGTGCACGCGGGACGCGCTTGCTAGAGCCGAGCTCGTCGTCTTCGCGGTCAAGCCGCAACAGATGCGCGAAGCAGCCCGCGCGGTTGCCGCGCAGATGGCGCCGGGCTCCCGGCCCGTCGTCCTCTCGATCGCCGCGGGGATCCGGCTCGGCGATCTCGGACGCTGGCTCGGCGGCTACGCTCGTCTCGTGCGTGCGATGCCCAATACGCCGGCCCTCATCGGAAGGGGAATCAGCGCGCTCTATGCGACACGCGACGTCGATGCGCCGGCCCGCGAGCTCGCCGCCGCGGTCATCGAAGCCGCGGGCGACGTGATCTGGGTCGACGACGAGGCGATGCTCGACGCAGTGACCGGCGTTTCGGGCAGCGGGCCCGCGTACGTGTTCTACTTCATCGAGGCGCTCGAGCGCGCGGCGCGCGAACTCGGGTTCGATGCTCGCGACGCGCGCCGTCTTGCCTATGCGACGTTTGCCGGCGCGGTCGCGCTCGCGCAGGCGAGCCCCGAGGAGCCCGCCACGTTGCGGGCTCAAGTGACGTCGAAGCGGGGCACGACCGAGCGCGCGATCGCAACGCTCGAAGCGGACGCGGTCGGCGCGAAGATCGTCGCCGCCGTGAAAGCCGCGGCGCAGCGCGCCAAAGAGCTCGGCGACGAGTTCGGCAGCGACACCTGACAACCGCCAGATTCCGGACCGCCGAGATGCTCGACCAGGCGCTGCGCTTCCTCCTCGATACCATCTTCGGGATCATCACGTACGCGTTCCTGCTGCGCTTCCTGATGCAGTGGATGCGCGCGCCGTTCCGCAATCCGCTCGGGCAGGCCGTCGTCGCGCTCACCGACTGGGCGGCGAAGCCGGTGCGCCGCATCGTCCCTGGATTCCGCGGGCTCGACATGTCGACGCTCGTGCTCGCGTGGCTCGCGCAGTTCCTGTGGCTCGCCGCGCTCGCGGTCGTCATCGGACCGGGCCTCGGCTCCGGCAGCATCGTCGCGATGTTCGCGCTGCTCGCATGCGTCGAGCTGGTCAAGGCGATGCTGTGGGTGCTGATCATCATCGTGATCGCGCAGGCGATCCTGTCGTGGACGGCGCCCGACGGACCGTTCGCCGGCGTGCTGAACGCACTGACGTTTCGGTTCCTGGCGCCGATCCGGCGCGTGATTCCGCCGCTCGGCGGCACGCTCGATCTCTCGCCTCTGATCGTCATCATCCTCGCGCAGCTCGCGCTGATGCTGCCGGTGCGCTGGCTCGAGGGCGCCGTCGTCACGCTGTTTCGGTGAAACGGCGCCGGCCAGCGCAAGATCCGCCTTTTGCCCGATTGACCTGACTTCGCGTGGTGCCAAGCTCGACCCGGCAACTTCGCCGGTGATGGGAAGCAAAGAGCTAGCATTAGGGTATTCTTCAGCAGCACGGGTCGAGCGGACGAACCGACGAGCACACTAGTGATCAAAAATCTCCCCGACGGGTTGCACGCGCGGCTCAAGGAGCAAGCTGCGCGCAACCGACGCTCGGTGACCAAGGCAGTCGTGACGTTGATCGAGGCCGGACTCGGGGTCGGCCGAGCTCCCGCGCCGCTTCCGCCGCTGATCAAACTCCGGGCCGGCCGGAGAACCGGGATCGCCGACCTGGAAGCAGCGATCGCCGAGGGTCAAGAGTAGACAAACCCGCGGGCGATGCTCGTCGTCGACACAAACATCGTGTTCGCGCCGTTTATCGACAGCGACTGGTCGACGGGTGCGCGCGAGCTCTACCAGCGCGACGCGGATTGGCGCACAGACCATCATGCGCTGGTCGAGCTATCGAACGTGCTGGTCCGCTACGTTCGGTCGCGGCTGCTCCCCGCTGCCAAGGCAGCCGTCGTCATGATCGAAAGCGAGCGGCGGTTCGGCGCGGGCATCGTGCGCAGTTCGCACACGGCGGCGATGGACATGGCGATCACTCACGGCATCTCTGCGTACGACGGCCGGTTCCTCGTTGCCGCCGCCGCGTTCGAGCTTCCGCTGGTGACGGAAGATACGAAGCTCCGCCGAGCCGCGCCCGCATTGACGCAGTCGCTTCGCGACGCACTGCGCAGCTGAGACTCGTCGGGCGGACAGACGCATCCCCATCGGCCCGGTGCCGAATGCAGGTCAATCTGCGCGGCGAACGCGGCGCTTTCAGTCGTCAGCCAGCGCGTTCGCAAGCCGCACGAAATCGGCAACGCCGAGCGTCTCGCCGCGCGCCGCCGGATCGATTCCGACGTCTTCGAGCGCGCGCTGGTCGCAAAGCGCGGAGAGCGCGTTGCGCAGTGTCTTGCGCCGCTGGCCGAAAGCGGCGGCGACGATCCGCGCGTAGAGCGCGGTATCCGCGATTCGCGGCTTAGCTCCGCCGAGCGGCACGAGCCGGGCGAGCGCGGATTCGACATTCGGAGCCGGCCGGAATGCGCCGGCCGGCACCGTGAAGAGCCGCGTCACGCGAAACGAGGTCTGCAGCATCACCGTGAGGCGGCCGTAGTCCTTTGTCGCCGGCGATGCCGTCATCCTCGTGACCACTTCCCGTTGCAGCATCACGTGCACATCGGCGATCCGCGATTCGTACTGCGCGATGTGGAAGAGGAGCGGCGAGCTGAGGTAGTAGGGGAGATTGCCGACGACGCGCATGCCGGCGCCGAGCGAGGCGAA
>DASSGI010000137.1:0-3759 GCA_035857655.1 Casimicrobiaceae bacterium
ATCGTCTGGGACGAAGGTCCGAGCGCAACGCAGACGAGCGCGACGATCGATGCGCATCTGAAGGAAGGTCTCACTGCAACTTCCGCGTATGCGTATCGGCAGGAAGGCGATGCGCTGAAGGCGATCGAAGGCGCGGCGAAGAAGGTGGAGGCCGTCTACAGCACGCCGTTCCTCGCGCACGCGACGATGGAGCCGATGAACTGCACCGCGAAGGTGACTGCGGACCGCGCCGAGGTGTGGGTGCCGACGCAGAACGGAGAAGGCGCGCTTGCCGCCGTTTCGGAGGAATCCGGACTGCCGCTCGAAAAGTGCGAGGTCTACAAGACGGTGCTGGGCGGAGGATTCGGCCGGCGCGGCAGCACACAGGACTACGTGCGGCACGCGGTCGCGATCGCGAAGCAGTTCCCCGGCGTTCCGGTGAAGATGATCTGGTCGCGCGAAGAGGACATGACGCACGACTTCTACCGGCCGATCTCGCAATGCAAGCTCACGGCCGGCCTCGACGAGTCGGGCAAGCTGCTCGGCGTGCACGTGCGGCTGTCGGGACAATCGATCAATGCGTTCAACAACCAGCCGGCCGCGAAGGACGGCAAGGACGATCGGCAGCTCCAGGGCTGGTACGACAAGCCGGGTGACGCGCAGCTGGGCTACACGTTTCCGGCGTTGCTGATGGAATACGCGATGCGCAACACGCACGTGCCGGTCGGGCCGTGGCGCGGCGTCAACACGAACCAGAACGCCGTCTACATGGAATGCTTCATCGACGAGGTCGCGAAAGCGGCCGGCGCCGATCCCGTCGAATTCCGGCGCGCGCTGATGCAGAAGTATCCGAAGCATCTTGCCGTGCTCAACGCGGCGGCGGCCAAGGCCGACTGGGGCAAGCCGCTTCCTGCGGGCGTGCATCGTGGCGTCGCGCAGTTCATGGGGTACGGCAGCTATTCGGCGGCGGTCGCAGAAGTTTCCGTCAACGGCGAAGGTAACGTCAGGGTCCATCGAATGGTGCTCGCGCTCGACTGCGGTCATGCGGTCAATCCCGCGCAGATCGCCGCGCAGGTCGAGGGCTCCGTCGTGATGGGGCTGAGCGCGGCGTTTTTCGGAGCGTGCACTGTCGACAAAGGGCGCATCGTGGAGACGAACTTCGACACCTACGAGATGCTGCGTCTCGTCGACATGCCGAAAGTCGAGACCGTCGTCGTGCCGTCGATGGACTTCTGGGGGGGCGTCGGCGAACCGACGATCTCCGTCGTGACGCCGGCGGTTCTCAATGCGATCTTCGCAGCGACCGGGAAGCCGGTACGCACGCTGCCGCTGAAGAGCCAGAAGATCGGGTTATCGGCGAAGGCATGATTCGGACTCGTGCGAGTGCGCCGCAAATCACGCGCGGCGCCGCGCAACCGTCGCCGCGATCGATTGCCATCATGCTCGCGATTGGGCTCGCCACCGGAACAGCGTCCGCGGCCGATCCGACGCCGGGCGCGATCGCCTCGTATCGCGTCGTCGGCGACGGCATTCCGGAGCCGCTTGCGACCGGCGATCCGGCGCGCGGCAAGGCGCTCGTCGCCGCACGCGATCCGGCAAACTGCGTTCTCTGTCATGCGGTGCCGGATCCGGCGATTTCGTTCGCCGGCAATGTCGGGCCGCCGCTCGCGGGTGTCGGTGCGCGTCTGTCGGTGCCACAGCTGCGGCTGCGCGTCGTCGACAACCTGCGCGTCAATCCGCAGACGATCATGCCGAGTTACTACCGGCTGGGAAACCTCAACGGCGTTGCCGCTGTCTATCAAGGCAAGACGATCCTCACTGCGCCGCAGATCGAGGACGTCGTCGCCTACCTCGCGACTCTCAAATGAAGACCGGCAATCAGAGGATGACGAGGCGCTGCGCATTGCTCGCCGGGGGCGCGCTCGCGATCGCTCCGTGGCTGCCGGTGCGCGCGGACGATCGCGACATCGCCAACATTCCGGCGCTCGCCGCGTTTCTCGCAGGCCGCAAGCCGCGCTGGGAGCGAATGCGGCTCGAACTGCCCGGTCTTGCCGACAACGGCCAGGCGGTGCCGATGAAGATCGTCGTCGACGGCCCGTTCGCGCCCGGGCCGTACGTCAAGGTGATCCGCCTTTTCTCGCAGCGCAATCCGGTGCCCGAAATGGCGACGTTCGAATTTCCTGTCGCCGTCGAACGCGTCGAGGTCGAATCGCGGATCCGGCTTGCCGGCACGCAGCGCATCGTTGCCGTCGCGACGATGAGCGATGACGCGCTCTTTGCCGCAGGCGCCGACGTCGTCGTAACCGTCGACGCGTGCATGGACGGGACCTGATGCCCGACGCGCGAATCAACATTCCGCAGGAGGTGCCGCGCGGCAAGCCGTTCGAGGTGCGCCTGCTGATACGCCACCCGATGGAAACCGGCTATCGGCACGACGACACCGGCAAGCAGATACCGCGCAACGTCGTCGCTACTCTCACGTGCCGCTACAACGGAGAAACGGTGTTCGCCGCAAAGATGAGCCCGGGGATCGCCGCCAATCCGTACCTGCGGTTCTTCGTCACCGCCCGCGAATCGGGAGAGCTCGCGTTCGAGTGGGTCGACGATCGCGGCGCACGGGGAAACGAACGCGCCACGGTGACCGTCGTCTGATGTGGCGGGTGCTGGCGCTCTGCGTCGCGTGCTGTGCGTGCGGCGCGGCCGCGCAGGAGCGCGTTCTTCCTCTTTCGGATCTGCGCTCCGGCATCACGTTCGCCGGCGCGAACGTCCGCGCGATGCAGGCCGACGAGCTCGCGAATCCCGGGATGCTCTGGGTCGAGCGCGGCGAGAAGCTGTGGCGCGCGCCGGCGGAGGGCTCCGGCAAAACGTGCGCGTCGTGTCACGGCTCGGCGCAGACGTCGATGCGCGGTGTCGCCGCGACTTATCCGAAGTTCGACACGAGTGCAGGCACGGTGCTCGATCTCGAAGCGCGAATCAACGATTGCAGGACGCGCCGCCAACAGGCAACCGCGCTCTCCCGCGAGTCCGAGGACCTGCTGGCGCTCACGGCGTTCGTCGCCTATCAGTCGCGCGGAATGCCGCTCGCCGTTTCCGTTGACGGGCCTGCGCGCGCGTCATTCGATCGCGGTCGCGAATTCTACTTTCAGCGTCACGGCCAGATGAACATCGCGTGCACGCAATGCCATGACCAGAACTGGGGAAAGCGCCTGCTCGGCGAGACGATCAGCCAGGGTCATCCGACAGCGTTTCCGGGCTATCGTCTCGAATGGCAGAGCCTCGGCTCGCTGCAGCGGCGGCTGCGCGCGTGCCTGTTCGGCATTCGCGCGGAGATGCCCGCGCCGGGAGCACCGGAGCTCACCGACCTCGAGCTCTATCTCGCGTGGCGCGCGCAGGGGCTCCCGCTCGAAGCACCGGGTGTGCGGCGCTAGGTCCGCGCAAGTCCACGCTGCGCCGGCCCGCGAATGCGCAGAGTACGCAGGTGCTCGCTTGCCGTCCTTCGAATCACTGCTTGCGGCTGTGGATTCAACCGATCGATGCAACACACTATGATCCGCCGAGGCGGAAGGAGTGTTGCAGATGAATCGACGGCCGCGAACCTACTACACCGACACCCAGAGAGCATTGATGTGGGAGCGGTGGAAAGCTGGCTGGACGCTCCACCAGATTGGCCATCTGTTTGATCGACCGCACACCTCTATCCATAACGTTTTATCGAGAACTGGCGGCATTCGACCGCCGGAGCGACGCCGGTCCAAAGCTGCACTGTCCTTGCGCGAGAGA
>DASSGI010000138.1:0-3121 GCA_035857655.1 Casimicrobiaceae bacterium
GCGCACCGCGCGGCCGGCGCCGTCGCGCACCGAGCGGCCGCGGGCACGCAGCCAGCGATAGCCGCCGGATTTCGTTCGCGCGCGGAATTCGACGTCGTAGGGGACATCCTTGCGCACGTGCGCCCGCACCGCAGCGAGCGCGCCGTCGCGGTCGTCGGGGTGCACGAGCGCGAGAAAATCCCCCAGCGTATTCTCGATCTCGCGATCGGCGTAGCCCAGAAGATCCTTGATTCGCGGCGAGATGTACATCTCTCTGGAGCGCAGGTCCCACTCCCAGAGCCCGTCGTTGCTGCCGACCAGCGCGAGATGCAGGCGCTCTTCGCTGAATCGCTCCGCCGAGTCGATCGCTTCCCGTTGTCGCAGCATTCGCCGCGACATCGCGATTCCGATCCGGGCGAGGCCGGCCGCGGCGACGAGCGTCGCGGCGAGAAGCGCCACTTCGGTGTCGCGCGAGGCTTCGCCGAGCGTATAGGAGAACGCGTCCTCGAGCGGGGTGAGCTTCGCGTTCACTTCGCTGATTCGCGCGAGGATCGCCTGGACTTCCGCCGGGTTGACGCCCGCGCTTACTTCGACGTGCAGCGCGTCCGCGGCGGCCATCAGCTCGCCGATATTGCGATCGCCCTCGGTCCAGATGCCGATCGCCTTGTCGATATAGCTCACGTTGCGGAAGCGACGGAAGAGCCAGATCATGTCCGGAATGTCGTCCGGATGATTGCGGCCTGCGAGGAATCCCTGGCGTGCGACGTCGAGATCGGGGCGAGGCTTTTCGAGCTCCTCCCTCGCCTTGCGGTCGCCGAGCGGGACGGCGATCGCTTCCTGGTAGCGCCGAAAGTCGCTTTCGGAGCGCGTTTCGGCGAATCGATAAAGATGGTGGACCGACTCCTTCTGCGCCTTCGACCACAGCCCTTCGCCGGCGACGTACGCGCGCACCGACGACAGGATGTCGATGCTCGTAGCGCCCAGCAGCGCGAGCAACGCAACGACGGCGAGGAGCGGCCAGACGATCCGCAGCAGGCGCGAGCCGCTCGGGATCATGCCGGACAGATGCCTTATGAGCAGTGCCCTTTCCTCCGCTTCTTGTGCGCCGGGATCGGCGCGCGCGGTTCCCCGCCCAATTATAGGAAGGCCGCCGGCGAACGCCACGTTCTCTGGCGAGACGCCGGGTGTGGCGCTACGCTAGTGTTGTTCGGGCGCAAAACCCACCCGTCCGGGGAGTAGCCTGGCGGGATTGCGCGCGCGCACAATGACAGGGATCCGCGGGAGGCGGGCGATGGGCAGCAGCTCGAAATCGATTCAGATCATTCTGGCGAGGCAACTCGCGAGCAGCGTTTCGGCGCCGATCCTGCTCGTCGACGCCGAAGGCACGCTCGTCTATTACAACGAATCCGCCGAAGCGATCTTCAACCGGCGCTTCGACGAAACGGGCGAGATGACCGCGGACGAGTGGACGACGCTCATTGCCGCGAGAGACGAAGGGCGGAACCCGATCCCGCCGGAAGAGCGGCCGATGATGAAGGCGATCGCGCAGCGGCACCCGGTCTCGCAGACGATCTCCCTTCGGCGCCCCGAGGGCGACTGGCGGCACGTGCAAGTCACCTCGTTCCCGCTGATCGGCGAGCGCGACACGCTGTTCGGCGCGATGACGATCTTCTGGGAGATCTGAAGATGCGCGTCACGCTTTGGGGAACGCGCGGCTCGCTCGCGACGCCCGGACCGGAGACGGCGCGCTACGGCGGCAATACCTCGTGCGTCGGCGTGCGCGGTCGCGAAGGAACGATGCTCGTGCTCGACGCCGGAACCGGCGTGCGACGCCTCTCGGCGACGCTCAACGGCGACCTGCGGCGCGTCGACGTCCTGCTCACGCACCTGCACATGGATCACATTCAGGGGCTGGGTTTTTTCGGGCCGCTCTATCGGCGCGACGTCGCGGTTCACATCTGGGGTCCGGCGAGCAGCAGGCTCACGTTGCGCGAACGGCTGATGCGCTACCTGTCGCCGCCGCTCTTCCCCGTATGCCTGCGGGAGCTCCCGTCCGAGATCACGCTGCACGAAGTGCCTGCGGATGAGGTCGACATCGGCGAGTTCCGTGTGTCCTCGGCGCTCGTTTGCCACCCGGGTCCGACGGTCGGCTACCGGATCTCCGAGGCTGGCGGTGGAGTTCTCACCTACTTGCCGGACCACGAGCCCGCGCTCGGGGTGAATGCGTTTCCGTCGCTGCCGCGCGCGTGGACCTCCGGCGGGGCCCTCTGCGCCGAGGCGGATCTCCTGATCCACGACAGTCAATACGATGCGCACGAGTATTCGACGCATGTCGGTTGGGGACACAGCTCGCTTGCGCAAACGCTGGGATTCGCCGCGCTCTCCGAGGCGAAGCATCTCGTGCCCGTCCATCACGATCCGAGCCACACCGACGTCGACCTCGACCGGCTGTTCGGCGAGGCTATCGCCGACGCGAATCCCGCCTTCCGGGTGACACCCGGCCAGGAAGGCGCGACGTTCGAGATCTGAAGCTTTCGAGGCTGTTGCGGTAGCATGGCGGGCCCGGCCTCGCTGTCGCCCGCTCATGGACTACGCATTCATCCTCGACCCGCTACCCAGCCTGAAGGCGTACAAGGATTCGAGCGTCGCGATGATGCGGGCGCTCGCCGCGCGCGGGCACCGGGTCTACGCGATCATGCAGCCGGAGATGGCGTGGGACCCGCGCGGCACTCGCGCCCGCGCGGTCCCGCTGACGCTGCGCCCCGACAACCACGACTGGTACACGGAAGGCGAGCCTGAGGAGCGAGCGCTCAAGGACTTCGGCGCGGTCGTCATGCGCAAGGATCCGCCGTTCGACATGGAGTACGTGTATTCGACGTACCTGCTCGAAGCCGCCGAGGGCGAGGGTTTGCGGGTATTCAATCGCCCCCGCGCGATCCGCGATCACAACGAGAAGATGGCGATCGCGCGCTTCGCCGAGTTCATCGCGCCCACGCTCGTCACGCGCGACGCTAAGCTGATCCACGAGTTCATCGACGCGCATGGCGACGTCATCATCAAGCCGCTCGACGGCATGGGCGGGTCGTCGATCTTCCGCATCGGCAAGGCCGATCCCAATCGCAACGTCATCGTCGAGAACGTG
>DASSGI010000139.1:0-3069 GCA_035857655.1 Casimicrobiaceae bacterium
TATCGGCTTCCGCGAGCACCAGCATCGCGGCCAGGTCCGCGCGCGAGGCCGTTACGGCCCGGTGCTTCGGCGGATTCGCCTGCAGCGTCCAGACGTCGCCATGCGCGTAGACGGGAATCGTCCCGACGCGCATCTCGAGCATCACGGTGTCGCCGGAGCTCCGCATCGAGCGCACGACGTGCGCGGTACCGAGCGTCGGGTGGCCCGCGAACGGCATCTCGAACGTCGGCGTGAAGATGCGAACCTGGGCGGTCGCGCGCGCCGACGGCAGCACGAACGTGGTCTCCGACAGATTGAACTGCAACGCGAGCGCCTGCATCGTCCGCTCGTCCATACCGCGCGCATCTTCGAACACCGCGAGCGGATTTCCGGCGAGCGCCTCTTCGGCGAAGACGTTGACGATGCGGAATGCGTAGACGGGCATGACGCGCCTCACGCGGTAACGCGCAATCGATCCTCGGCTGCGAGCTCGCGGGCCAGCGCCCGCAACGCTTCCTCGGGCGCGGCGGCCGGCGCGACGGTAACGGCGTCGGCGATCCGCGGGAAGTTCCTGCCGATCGATCGCGAATAGGCGGGATCGTAATGCAAATCGAGGAGCTCCGCGATCACGTGATTCCAGTCGCCGGCTTTCGCCGCGTCGGACCACGCTTCGACGACCTTCTTCCCGTGCAGCGGCACGAGGCGCGCGAGGCGATCGGCGAGCAATGCCGGATCGGCGAGGAAATGCGCGTACTCGTCCTTCAGCAGCTCGATCCGAAGCGCGCGCGGAAGCTCGACGCGGATGCACGGCGCTTCGCGCATTGTCGCGAGCAGCGATTCGGGGACCGACAGCGTGCCGATCCGCTTGCTCTCGGATTCGACGTAGACGGGACGATTCCGCTCGAATCGCTGCATGGCGGCGACGAGCTCGCTTTCGAAGGCCTTCTGCGTGGGCTGCGGATCGACGGGCAGGTCGCCCAGCAGCGAGCCGCGATGACGCGCGATGCCTTCGAGGTCGAGCACCTGCGCGCCTTCGGCGGCGAGCGCGCCGATGAGGCGGCTCTTGCCCGAGCCCGTGAGCCCGCAAACCACGCGGTAGTCGAACGCCGGCGGCAACGCGTCGAGCAGCGCGACGACGTTGCGACGGTATGCGCGATATCCGCCGGCGAGCTGGACGGCGCGCCAGCCGATCTCGTTCAACATGTGCGTCAGCGATCGGCTCCGCTGTCCTCCGCGCCAGCAGTAGACGAGCGGCGCCCAATCGCGCGGCTTGTCGCGGAAAGGTCCGTCGAGCATCGCCGCGATGTTGCGCGCAACGATCGCCGCGCCGGCGTGCCGCGCTGCGAACGCCGAATCGCACGCGTGCATCGTTCCGATTCGTGCGCGCTCGTCGTCGTCGAGCACGGGATGACTTTGCGCTCCGGGAATGTGATCGATCGCGTACTCGGCCGGGCTGCGCACGTCGATGCGCTCGGAATAGTCGGGAAGCGCGTCGATCGCAATGCGATGCTCGAGGCGCTCGACTGCCGTGGCGTTCATCGCGGCTTGCCGAGCAGCGGACGCAGCTGCGGCCATACGTTGTCGAGAAGCAACGGCTGCGCGGCAGAGGTCGGGTGGATGCGATCGGCCTGGAAGAGCTCCGTCTTCTCGCCAAAGCCTTCGAAGAAGAACGGGACGAGCGGCGCCCTGTGCGCCTTCGCCACATCGGCGTACAGCGCATCGAACTTGCGTGTGTACGCGCCGCCGTAATTGGGCGGTACCTTCATGCCGACGATGAGAGGCTTCGCCCCTGCGCGCTGCACGTCGGCCACCATAGCGTCGAGGTTGTCGCGCGTCGCGTTGAGGTCGCCACCGCGCAGGCCGTCGTTGCCACCCAGCTCCACGATGACGATCGTCGGCTTGTAGCGAGTGAGCAACGCGGGGAGCCGCGCACGCCCGCCGGCGGTCGTGTCGCCGGTGATGCTTGCATTGACGACGCGGTGCGGATAGCGCTCGCCAGCGAGACGCGCAGAAAGGAGATCGACCCAGCCCGTTCCCGGCGTGAGGCCGTATGCCGCCGAGATCGAATCACCGACGACGAGCAGGACGGGCGCGGTCGGCTGAGCTGCTGCGTTCGCGATCGCGACCAGCGCGATAACCGTCGCGAGCGCTGCGAGCGCGATTGCGCGAACGAACCGGAAGGTGGGCATGCAACGAGGAAACGAGGACTGTGGTGACGTCGTGGGCGAGCATCGATTGTAGAGGCAGCCACGGTCGCCCGCGAGCGCCACGGTAGAATGCGCTGTTGGACCGGCGGCGAGCTGCGGGGTTCGTTTCGCGCCGAGCGGAGAATCTTTCGCGACATGGGCGCTTGCAATGTGGCCCCGCCGACCCAATCCTCGCCCGAACCATGCCCGATTCCATCCTCCGCGCGACAAGGCTCACCAAGATCGTCACCAGCGGCGATGCCCCGCTCACGATTCTCGACGACGTGGGATTCGGCATCGATTCGGGGGACACCGTCGCCGTCGTCGGCGCGTCGGGGTCGGGGAAGACGACGCTGCTCGGGCTCCTCGCGGGGCTCGATCGGCCGAGCGACGGCGACGTGTGGCTCGACGGCATCGCGCTCTCCGAGCTCGACGAGGATGCGCGCGCGGCGCTCCGCCAGCGGCTGCTCGGATTCGTATTCCAGTCGTTCCAGCTGTTGCCTGCGCTGACCGCGCTCGAAAATGTGATGCTGCCGCTCGAGCTTGCCGGGGCGCCGGATGCCTCGGTGAAGGCAAAGGACTGGCTCGCCCGCGTCGGGCTCGCGCGGCGCACGCACCATTATCCGAAGCAGCTGTCGGGCGGCGAGCAACAGCGCGTGGCGATCGCGCGCGCGTTTGCCGGCGAGCCGAAGCTGTTGATGGCCGACGAGCCGACGGGCAATCTCGACAACGCGACCGGCGTCGAAGTCGTCGACCTGATGTTTCGCCTGAATCGCGAGCACGGGACGACGCTGCTGCTGGTGACGCACGACAACGCGCTCGCGTCGCGCTGCGCACGTCGCCTCTCGCTCGCGGCGGGTCGCCTCGTAGGCGACGAGCGCACAACGCCACGATGAATACGCTG
>DASSGI010000140.1:0-8912 GCA_035857655.1 Casimicrobiaceae bacterium
CCTCCTCTGCTACGAGGATTGGATCGGCGCGCAGCCGGTGGAGTACGCGTGGCCGACGTTCGACGAAAACACCGCGTCGTCGCTCTGCTACACGTCGGGAACGACAGGCAATCCGAAGGGCGTCCTCTACTCGCACCGCTCGACGGTGCTCCATTCGTTCGCCGTCTGCACGGCGGACGGTCTCGGCCTGTCGGCAGCGGAGAGCGCGCTGCTCGTCGTGCCGATGTTCCACGTCAACGCATGGGGGATGCCGTATGCCGGCGCGATGTGCGGCGCGAAGCTCGTGCTCCCGGGGCCCGCGCTCGACGGCAAAAGCGTCTACGAATTGATGAAGTCCGAGCGAGTGACGCTCGCGCTCGGCGTGCCCACCGTTTGGCTCATGTTGTTCGCGTACGTCGACGCGAGCGGCGTCAAGCCGCGCGAGGACCTCGCGCTTTCTCGCCTCGTGATCGGCGGATCGGCCGCGCCGCGCGCGATGACCGAGCGCTTCGCGACGCAGTTCGGAGCCTACGTCATGCACGGCTGGGGGATGACCGAGATGTCGCCGCTCGGGACCGTCGGCCACCTGCTGCCGAAGCACAGGGACTACGACCTGCAACAGCGCCTCGACGTGCAGGAGAAGCAGGGGCGGGCGATCTATGGCGTCGAGATGAAGATCGTCGATGGCGCGGGCCGCACGCTGCCGCACGACGGCGTCGCGTTCGGCCACCTGCTCGTGCGCGGGCCGTGGATCACCCGCGCGTATTACAAGGAAGGAAAGTCGAACCTCGACGCCGAAGGCTTCTTCGACACCGGAGACGTCGCGACGATCGACGCCGACGGATACATGCACATCACCGATCGGTCGAAGGACGTCATCAAGTCGGGCGGCGAGTGGATTTCGTCGATCGCGCTGGAGTGTGCGGCAATCGCGCATCCGGCAGTCGCCGAGGCGGCGGTGATCGGCGTCCCGCATCCGAAGTGGCAGGAGAGGCCGTTGCTGATCGTCGTCAGGAAGCAGGGGCACGACGTGACCCGCGACGAGCTTCTCGGCTTCTTCGACGGCAAGGTCGCCCGCTGGTGGGTGCCCGACGACGTCGCGTTCGTCGACGAGCTTCCGCATACGGCGACCGGGAAGCTTTTTAAGGTGAAGCTCCGCGCGATGTTCAAGGACTATCGGCTGCCTGAGGGAAAAGTAGGGTCAGAGATGACTTTTCGTCCGGCGGCGGCCGGCGAAGGTGTCAGCGGCGCGCCGAAAAGTCGTCTCTGACCCTGCTTTTCACCCTCACAGCACGATCTGCGATCCGAGCTCGACGACGCGGTTGGGCGGCAGGTTGAAATACGCGGCGACGCTGCCTGCATTCCTGTACATCTGGACGAACAGCCGCTCGCGCCACAGCGCCATCGCGCCGCCGACCTTCGGCACGAGCGTCTCGCGCCCGAGGAAGAACGACGTGTCCATCATGTCGATCCGCAGTCCGTGCTCGGCGCACCAGTCGAGCGCTTCGGGCAGATCCGGCGTGTCGGTGAAACCGTAGAAAACCTTGACGCGGTAGAACTGCGCGTTGATCGCGTCGACGGCAGCCCGTTGCGCGGGCGCGACGTGCGGCACGTCGAGCGTCATCACGGTGAGGAGAACGACGCGCTCGTGCAGGCTCTTGTAGTGCTTCATGCTGTGCAGCAGCGCGTGCGGGACCGCGGCCGGGTTCGACGTCATGAACACCGCGGTGCCGGGAATCGTCGTGCAGCCGAGCGACGCGCTTTCGATGAAGTCCCGCAGCGGGATCGAATCCTCGGCCACGCGCTTGAAGAGGAGCTCGCGGCCGAGCTTCCACGTCGACATCAGGACGAACACGCCGAGCCCGAACGCGAGGGGGAACCAACCGCCTTCGACGACCTTCACCATGTTCGCGCTGAAATAGCCGACGTCGATCAGCAGGAACGCGCCGAACAGCGCGAGGCTCGCGACGACGTTCCAGTGCCACATCCGGCGCGCGACGACGTACGCGAGGATCGTCGTGATCGCCATCGTTCCGGTGACGGCGATGCCGTAGGCCGCGGCGAGATTCGTCGACGAGCCGAAGCCGAGCACAAGTGCGACGACGCCGACGAAGAGCATCCGGTTGATCCCCGGCAGATAGACCTGGCCCATCTCGCGGCTCGACGTGTGGCGGATCTCCATCCTCGGCGCATAGCCGAGCTGAATCGCCTGCTGCGTGATCGAGAACGCGCCCGAGATGACCGCCTGCGACGCGATGATCGTCGCTATCGTCGAGAGCGCGACCAGCGGCAACAGCGCCCACGTCGGGGCGAGCAGGTAGAAGGGATTCTCGACCGTCGCCGGATCGCCGAGCAGCAGCGCCCCCTGTCCGAAGTAGTTGAGCGCAAGCGATGGCAGGACGAGGCCCGACCAGGCGATGCGGACGGGCTTCGCTCCGAAGTGACCCATGTCGGCGTAGAGCGCCTCGGCGCCCGTGACCACGAGCACGACGGCGCCGAGCGAGAAGAAGCCGAGCACGCCGTGCGTCGCCAGGAAGCGGACCGCGTGCGCGGGGTTGAGGGCGGTCAGCACGCGCGGCGCTTGCGCGACCTCGAGAATGCCGAGCACTGCGAGCGTCGCGAACCAGACGATCATGATGGGACCGAACAGCGCACCGACGTGCCCGGTCCCTCGCTTCTGGAACACGAAGAGTCCGAACAGAACGATCAGCGTGATCGGCAGCACCCAGTGCTTGAACGCTGGGGTTGCCACCTCGAGCCCCTCGACGGCCGAGAGCACGGAGATCGCCGGCGTGATGAGTCCGTCGCCATAGAAGAGCGCCGCGCCGAAGAGCCCCATCAGCATCAGCGCATTCGCCCGCCGGGTGTTCTGCTCGTTGCGCAGCACGAGCGCCATCAACGCCATGATGCCGCCTTCTCCCTTGTTGCTCGCGCGCATGATGAAGAAGACGTACTTGATCGACACGATGACGACGAGCGACCAGAAGACGAGGGACAGGATGCCGAGCACGTTCGCTTCGTTGATCGGGACCGGATGATGGCTTCCGCCGAACACTTCCTTCAACGCATACAACGGGCTCGTGCCGATGTCGCCGTAGACGACACCCAGCGCCGCTAACGTCAGCGTCGCGACGCGCGTGCGCGAGCCGGCGCTCGGGCGCTTCGCGCCCTTCGGCTTCGATGCATCCGCAGCCGTCGGTGTGGGGATCGTGCTGATAGGACTAACCTTCACGCTGAGCGCTCATGGCTCGACCTGGAAACGATAACCGACGCCGGTCTCGGTGAGAATGTGCCGGGGCTGCGTGGGATCGGCCTCGAGCTTCTGCCGCAGATGCGCAACGTAGACGCGGACGTAGTGATTGCTCTCGACGAAGCTCGGACCCCAGACCTCGCGCAGTAGCTGGCGATGCGTGAGCACCTTGCCGGGGTTGGCAATCAGTACGGTGAGGAGGCGGTATTCGATCGGCGTCAGATGCACAGGCTCCCCGTCTCGCTGTATGGTGCGGCGTGCGAGATCCACAGTCACGTCGCCAAACTCCATCTGCGCCTCGCCATCGGCGCCACGATCGCGCCTGCGCAGCACCGCCCGCACGCGGGCCCATAGCTCCGCGACACCGAAAGGCTTCGTCAAGTAGTCGTCAGCACCCGCGTCGAGCGCGGTTACCTTGTCGGCCTCGGCGGACCGTGCGGACAGCACGAGGATCGGCGTCGTCGTCCAGCTTCTCAGATCCTTGATGAATTCGACGCCATCGATGTCTGGCAATCCCAGGTCCAGCATGACGAGATCGGGCCGCCGCGTACCTGCGTCGACAAGGCCCTGGCGGCCGGATTCGGATTCGAAAACTCTACACCCTTCAGCCTCCAATGCGGAGCGTACGAAGCGCCGGATCTGCCTTTCGTCCTCAACGACGAGCACTGAAGGTGCGAACTCAGCCAAGTACGTCGCCGTCCACAGGTTGGCGTTCGTCCTCGATCACCGGCGGTGATCCCAACGGAAGTGCAAAAATTACCTTCGCACCGCCGGTCGGAGGATTCTCGGCGCGTATCGTACCCCCGTGCGCCTCGACGATCGATTGGCAGATCGCGAGGCCGAGTCCGGTGCCTGCAACGCTCGATTCATGCTCGGCGCGATTGAATACTCCGAACAGCTCGTCGGGGCTATTGGTGCGGAAGCCTTCCCCCTCGTTCGCCACGCAAACGTGGACAAAACCATCAGCCAGCGTCGCCGTGACTGCGATCGGCGAACCGATTGGCGAGTACTTCGCCGCATTCTCGAGAAGATTGCAGAACACGCGTTCGATGAGGACGGCGTCGAATTCGATCAACGGAATCGTGGACGGGAGATCGATCGTCACGCGGTGATCGGCAAGGGCGTGGCCGAGAAGCTTCACGGCGGCACCCGCAATCTCCTCGAGCACCTGCCACTCCTTGCGTAGCGTAATGCGTCCGGCCGACAGCCGTGCCATGTCGAGCAGATTGCTGACCATTCCATTCATGCGTTGAGCCTGCTCCCGCAGTGCAGCTGCCGTCTCGCGGGCCGTCTCCGGAAGCGGCGGCTTCATCACGGTGAGCGAGTCGGCGAGCCCCACGAGCGCCGTGAGCGGCGTTCGCACGTCGTGCGACAGCGAGGTGAGAATTGAATTGCGCAGGCGTTCCGACGCGGTATCGAGTTGTGCGCGGTTCGCAACGTCGACGTAATGAAGGCGCTCGAGAGCTATCGCGACGAGCGATGCGACAGCCGGTAGCAGAGATGCGGCCTCTCGGGCGGCGATCCTGCGCTCGATCGCGGGAGCTACTGCCAGCGTCCCGCGGATGCGCATCGGGGCCTTGAGCGGAATATAAGCGACCGCCTGATCGGTATCGGCGAGGGCATTGAATCCGACCGATTCGCCGCGGTCATAGGCGCGCTGCGCAAGCCGCAACTCGAGGTAGGCCGGTTCGCCCGCCGATCGATCGACCGGTGCCAATGTGCCGTCATCGCCGGGCAGCAGGAGGATGGCGTGCATCCCGACTGCCCGAAGCAGGAACGCCTCGGTGATCAGTGCGACCTGCTCGATCGATGCGGCGCCGGAGAGATCGCGGGCGAGCTCGTACAACGACTGCGTTTCGCGTTCCCGACGGGCGGCGAGGTCGGCATGACGCCGAAGGTTCGCAGTGAGGTGCGCAGTGATCAGCGCTACGGCGAGCATCACCCCGAGCGTGACCAAATACTGAACGTCGTCGACCGCGAAAGAAAATCGAGGCGGCACGAAGAAGAAATCGAAGAGCGCGACGCACAGGAACGAGGCCATCACCGCCGGCCCGCGTCCCTCGCGCAAGGCGACGACAAGCACCGTCAGCATGAACAGCATGACGATATTCGCTGCGTCGAGATGCTCGCGAAGCGCGGTGGCCACAATCGCGGTGCCGAAACAGGCGGCAATCGGCCATGCGTATCGCCGCACCCGTCCATCGCCAAACCGCGAGCGCTTTTCTAGCCGATCGTTTGATTCGAACATAACGCCGCTACGCCACGTGCCGGCAGAAGGCGCCAGCGTGAACGATTTCGCCTATACGTTGGCGAAAATATGACACCGCGAGCATAAAAATGCTGTAAATACAGGCGCTCCCGATTTCGGCTATCCTTGCAGAAAAACGAGGGCGCCGACGAACCGGGCGTTCCGTGGCCGGGGAGTCGTTGAAGGAGAAGGGATGCGCGGAGCTCCCTGGATCGTCACACTCGCTGCATGCGTCATGATCGCTGCCTGCGGCGAGCAGCGGATCGCATGCGGCACGGATGTCATCAGCGGCACCGTGACGTCGATGGTGCGCGACCGCGTGCTGCGGGTTGCCGCCGACTCCTACCCGGTGACGCTCGATTCCGCAAAGCGCGCCAAGCTCGCGAAGGCGACGCGCGTCACGCCCGTCGAAATGCGACTCTTGGAATGGGATACCGACCGCGGTCGCCTCAATTGCATGGCGACCGTCGTCGTCGACGCGCCGACGCCGCAGATGGATACGAACCTGCGCCGCGAGGCGAAGATCCCGTATCGCGTGATGCTCGACTCCGGCGAGGTTTTCCTCGTCGAGGTGTCCTACGCTGATCTGATGGCGATCATCCCAGCGAGCCTGCCGCTCGACAATCCGCGCAGTCGCTGAAGGTCCGCCGGGGTCGCCGCCACCGCCGAAGAACACTCGGCAGTGGCTTGCGGTCGTGAGGCGGCAGCGTCAGCGTCCTGCACGCCGTTGCAGGATGTGGTCGACCGAGATCTTTCCCGGACCGTAGAAGAACGTCACGAGCATCAGCGCGCCCCAGAGCATGTGGTCCTTGAGGCCCGCGTCGCTCAAGTCGGGGTACGAAATCACCGCGACGATGTTGAACACGAAGAGCACGAGCGCGGCGAAGCGCGTGCCGAGACCCAGGGCGAGCAGCACCGGGAGCCCGAGCTCGGCCGCGGTTCCGAGATAGGCGGCCATCGTCGGAGACAGCAGCGGAACGTGGAACTCGTTGGCGAACAACGCAAGCGTCGAGCTCCAGCTCATGATCTTGATGAGGCCCGACGCGAAGAACACGCGCGCAACATAGAGGCGCACCGCGAGCGCGAAGATCGGCTGCAGCCGGTCGACGAGCTCGCCGAATCCGGTGTATAGATGCGCGAAGCGGCGGGGCAGCGGGGTCGCGATGGCATTCATGGATCAGAGGCTCCTCTGGCTGTTCGGCTGATGGCGGTTAGTCGCGGCTAAGACGGCGACCTGACACCGTTTATGTTTGCTCGGCAAGCGCCCGCTGCGATGGGGCGGCGTCGAATCGCCCGCAGCCTACCCCTCGACCATTGCCGCAATCGTTCCATTGCCGATCTGGGCATGCAGCGCGCGGCCGAGATCGAAAGAGGGATCCGCCTTCTGCGCGGCGTCGATCGCGGCTGCGAGCGTCGCACCTTCCGCAAGCGAGGCGAGCCACGCGAAATCTCCGGCTTGCAGCCGCTCGACGACGATGCCGTCGGGGTCACGGCGCACGGTGAGTATGTCGCCCGGCGCATCGATCGGGGCGCGAGGATCGCCGTCGTCGCCGGCAGCGTTCGCCTGCCAGATGCGCAGGATCGGATATTCGGATTCGACGAGCCGGCAGCGCGCGGAGATGCGCAGCGTCAGGCCGGGGAGCCTCTCGGGCGCAACTGCCGCAATCGCCTCGAGCACGCGTTCGGGCGCGATTGCGTCGTCGGCCGCGCGATTGACTTCGTCGATCGCCCATTCGAGACGCGCGAGGTCGGGAAGGTACGGTAGCTCGGCGGCCGGCGGCTGCTGCGCGACGAACGCACCGAACGTATCGCCGTAGTCGTTGAGATCGCCGCTCACCGAAGGCTGCGCACGAACATACGCATCGACCAGCGCTGCGAAGACCGTTTCGCCGAGAATTCGCTGCACGGTCGGATAGGTCGCTGCGAGCGCCTTGCGGTAATTCGCGAAGATCGCCCGGCGATAAATGTCCATTCGTTCGGGCGCGCGTGCCGTTCCTGCGACGCCGAAACCCGGCATCGCACCTTCCGGCGTATACAGCGCATCGGCGAAGCGCTGCTGCAGCTCAGCGAGCGTGGACATGGGACTTGTCGAGGATGGCTTGCGCGGTCGCGGCTTCGCGCTCGAGTACTTCGAACGGAGGAATGTCGAGGTCCCATTCGATCAATGTCGGCCGTGGGCCGAAGCGGGCGATCGTGCGCTCGAACAGCGCCCAGACGTCGGGCGCGACGGGAGCACCGTGCGTGTCGATCAGGTACGGTCCTGATGCTTCGAAGCCTGCAAGATGGATCTCGCCAACCTTGTCGGCCGGAATTGCCGCAACGTAGCGGTCGGCGTCGAATCCATGGTTCGTTGCATTCACATAGATGTTGTTGACGTCGAGGAGCAGCCGGCATCCGCTGCGGCGCGCAAGCTCGGCGACGAACTCCCACTCCGGAATCGTCGCCTCGGCGAACGCGAGATAGGTGGAGACGTTTTCGACGAGTATCTCCCGTCCGAGCGCATCCTGGACCTCACCGACGCGCGTCGCGACGTGCGTGAGCGCCTCCTCGGTGTACGGTAGCGGCAGCAGGTCGTTGAAGTGACGGCCGCCGACGCCGCTCCAGCACAGATGCTCCGAAACGAACGCGGGCTCGACCCGATCGGCGAGTCGCTTCAACTTCGCAAGATGCGCTCGATCGAGTGGATCGACCGAGCCGAGAGACATCCCGACGCCGTGCAGCGAGAGCGCGTAGTCGGTTCGAAGGTCGTCGAGCGTGGCAAGCGCGGGGCCGCCGTCGGCGAAATAGTTTTCGCTATGAACTTCGAGCCAGCGGAGCGGCGGCCGCTCCGACCGCACTTTGCGGACGTGCGGACTCCGCAGGCCGATCCCGGCGTCCGCGCGGACCGCCCGATCGACGCTGGGCGAGGAAACGGCCGGGCGAATGGTCGGCCCGGCCGCAGGAGTCAACGTATGTCGGCTCAGGCCTTCGGCGGCGCCGACTTGCCGCCCATCTTGTCGCATTCGCCCTTGTTCACGTATTTCCACTCGGCCGGGTCCTTGTCTGTCTTCGCGCCCTGGCCCGCGCATGCGTGCTTCGCGGTGCCGCAGTCGTTCTGGCCGCCCTTCGCGATACCGTAGCATTTTTCCTGTCCCGGCTGCGGCGTCACCGGCCCTTTCGGCGCCTGGGCGACGGATGCGGCGGCGAAGCCGAGCGCGAGCGCGCCGGCGATCGCTGCTTGAATCGTGGTCTGGTATTTCATCGGATTTCTCCTTGGGTGTTGGAATGGCAAGCGGGCTGGCTTGGCGCCACCCAATGCAATGGTCGGCCGAGCCGGGCGAAACCTTACCCACGCGACTCGCCAGGCGCAAGGGGGCGCCAGCCTTATACGCGCCGGCGAGTTGCGCGGATGCACCGGCGACGCGAGCCCGCCGCTCGTAAACGCACTCCCTGCCT
>DASSGI010000141.1:0-2393 GCA_035857655.1 Casimicrobiaceae bacterium
CCATCGAGTTCCGCTATTTCTTCATGCGCACGCTATGGTTCGCGCACCTCGCGCGGGCGCTCGTCGTATTTCCCGGCGGATACGGCACGATGGACGAGCTCCTCGAGGTGCTGACGCTCGCGCAGACTGGAAAGCTCGCGCGCCGGATACCGATTCTTCTCTACGGACCCGCGTTCTGGAACGAGGTCGTGAACTTCGACGCGCTGGTCCGGCACGGGATGATCGACGCCGAGGATCTGCAACTCTTCCAGTTCGCCGACGATCCCGAGACGGCGATGCGACTCCTGAAAGCGGAGCTCGAGACCGCACCCGCCGAAGACATCCCGGCGATCGCCCACTCGCGAACGAACCCGATTCCCTACGACTAAGGCAAGAAGGCTAGGCCGGGCACTCGACGACGTCGCCGAAGCGGATGTCGTTCTCCCAGGTTTCGAGACGCACGGAGAAGCCCCAGAGCCGGCGCAGATGCTTGACGACTTCGGTGGCCGCATCCGTCAACGGGCGGCCCCGCCGGCGCTGATGCCGTAGCGTCAGCGAGCGATCGCCGTCACGGTCGAAGCGCACGACCTGGACGTCGGGGACGCGCGCCTCCTGCGCGTGCTGCTGCGAGAGGAGCTTCCGGACCCGGCGGTACCCGCGATCGTCGTGAATGCTGTCGACGACGATGGCGTCTTCGTTCGTATGGTCGGCGAGCGCGAACAGGTGGAACTCGCGCATCAGCCGCGGCGACAGATATTGCGCGATGAACGATTCGTCCTTGAAGTTGCGCATCGCGAAATCGAGGACCTTGTTCCAGTCACCGCCCGCGATGTCGGGGAACCACTCGCGATCCTCGGGCTCCGGCGACTCGCAGATGCGCTTCAGGTCCGAGAACATCGAGAAGCCGAGCGCGTACGGGTTGAGCCCGCCGTAGTGCGGCGAGTCGAACCCCGGCTGCGTGATCACGTTCGTGTGATTCTTCAGGAATTCGAGCATGAAGCCGTCGTCGACCAGCCCTTCCTCGTGCAGCCGATTGAGGATCGTGTAGTGCCAGAACGTCGCCCAGCCTTCGTTCATCACCTTGGTCTGGGCCTGCGGATAGAAATATTGCGCGAGCTTGCGGACGATCCGGACGAGCTCGCGCTCCCAAGGCTCGAGCTTCGGCGAATACTTCTCGACGAAATAGAGGATGTTCTCCTGCGGGTCCGCGGGAAAGACGGCGTTCACTTCGGCTTTCTGCTCGGCAGGGGCTTCGGGCAGCGTCCGCCAGAGGTCATTGAACTGCCGCTCGCGATGCGCCTCGCGCTCGGCGAGCCGCGCCGCCTCGGCTTTCAGCGTGAGCGGCGCAGGGCGACGGTAGCGATCGACGCCGTGCGGCATCAGCGCGTGGCAGGCGTCGATCACCTCTTCGACGGCGGCGGCGCCATGGCGCTCCTCGCACTGCATGACAAAGCGGCGCGCGAATACGAGGTAGTCGATGATCGCATCGGCCGCCGTCCACTGCCGGAACAGGTGATTGCCCTTGAAGAACGAATTGTGGCCGTACGACGCATGCGCGATCACCAGCGCCTGCGTGGCCATCGTGTTCTCCTCCATCAGGTACGCGATGCAGGGGCTCGAATTGATGACGATCTCGTAGGCGAGGCCCTGCATGCCGCGGCGGTACGCCTGCTCGTTGCGGATGAACTCCTTGCCGTACGACCAGTGCGGGTAGCCGACCGGCAGACCGCTCGACGCGTAGGCGTCGAGCATCTGCTCGGACGTGATGACCTCGATCTGGTTCGGGTAGGTGTCGAGGCCGTACTCGCGCGCGATCCGCGAGATCTCGGCGTCGTAGCGTTCGAGCAGATCGAAGTCCCAGTCGGCTCCGCGCGAGATGGCACTCATTGCGCTTCCTTCTTGAACAGATCGCGGAACACCGGGTAGATCTGCTCGCGCTCGCTCGCCCGCCGCATCGCGAAGTTGCGAGTGGTTTCGGCGACCCGCTCGTATTCCGCCCAGAGCGTCGACGAACGTTCGCTCGTCGACGGCGCGGCGAGCTCGAGGTAGGTGTAGTAGCGCGTCGCGGGCAGCAGGTGCTCGCGCAGGTACCGCGCGCTGCGCGCCGGATCGGCGCCGAAGGCGTCGCCGTCCGAGGCCTGCGCTGCGTAGACGTTCCAGCCGCTCGCGTAGCGCTCCTTGCGGATCTGTTCGGCAAGCTCGAGCGCCGACAGCACGACCGTTCCGCCGGAGCGCGTGTCGTGGAAGAAGCGGTCTTCGTCGACCTCCTCGGCATCGTCGGTGTGACGGATGAAGACGAGGTCGACCTCCTGATACTTGCGCGTGAGGAACAGGTAGAGGAGCGTGAAGAAGCGCTTCGCGAGGTCTTTCTTGTCCTCGTCCATCGACGCGGAGACGTCCATCAGGCAGAACAT
>DASSGI010000142.1:0-3771 GCA_035857655.1 Casimicrobiaceae bacterium
CGAGCACCGTCATCCGGAACGCGCCCGGCGCCGGCGGAACGGGACGAACCACGAAGAGCGGCAGCAGCGCGACCGCGCCGAGTGCGCGCCCCGGTACGCCGCGCGGCGCCGCGAGCAGCAGCACGCCCCCGAGCGCCACGATGATCGTCCAATCCGCAGGTGCGTGTTGCTGCCACGCCGCATCGGGCAACGCGGCAAGCCATTCGAGCGGAATCATCAGCAGTGCGAACACCGCGTGCGCGAGCTTCCACAGGAGATCGATCGGCACGACGATCGCGGTCAGCGCAAACGGCACGACGGCGAACGTGACGACGGGAATCGCAAGCGCGTTGGCGATCGGCGAGACGAGCGAGACCTGCTGGAATAGCGCGAGCGTGCCGGGGACGAGCGCAATCGTGACGACCGCTTGCGCGTGCGCGCCCGCCTTGAGCGTCCGCAACGTGCGCGCGACGAACGATGCCGGTGGTGCGGACGCGAGGCGTCCCACTCCCGCATAGAGCAGGATCCCGACCGCGCCGAACGACAGCCAGAATCCCGGCGTGAGCCCGGCCCACGGGTCCCAGACCAGCACGGCGGCGAGCGCCCAAAGCCAGACGACGCTCGCGTTGCCGGGTCGCGCCACGATGATGCCGATCGCGGCGACGGTGAGCATCAGCAGCGTGCGCACCGCCGGAACCTGCGAGCCTGCAAGCAGCACGTAGGCGACCGCGAAGGCGATGCCCACGCCTGCAGCGATGCGGCGCGCCGGCACGCGCGTCGTCAGCGCGACGCTGCGTCGCGCGAGCGCGAGCGCGAGGCCTCCGGCAATCGTTGCGAATACGGTAACGTGCAGCCCCGAAATGCTGATCAGGTGTCCAATGCCGGTTCGGTTGAACACGCGCCATTGCGCCTCCGGGATCGCGCGCTGCTCCCCGATCGTCAGCGCGACGATGACGCCCGCGTACGGAGCCTCTCCCAGCGCGTCGACGATGCGCGCGCGCACGCGCTCGCGCGCCCGCTGGACGTAATCGGAGGGGCGCCCGGCGAACGCATCGAGCATCGCGTTCTTCGCGTCGGTTCGCACGTAGCCCGTCGCCCGCAGTCCGCTTTCGAGCATCCACGCCTCGACGTCGAATCCGTGCGGGTTGACGGTGCCATGCGGACGCTTGAGCCGTGCGACGAGGCGCCAGCGCTCGCCGGCGGCGATGTCGGGCACGTCGTCGCTCGTGCCGTCCTTGCGTTGCTGCGCATACCACGCGAGAGACAGTCGACCGGGAACGACTGCGTTCGGAGTTTCGCTGCGCTCGACCGCAAAGGCAAAGCGTGCGCTGCGCGCGGTAACCTGCGGAAGATCGTCGACGATCCCGACGATGACGATGTCGACACCTTCCCACGCGGGCGGCAGCGCATCGTCGAGCCGCTGCTGCGCTCGCCACGTCGCGTAGCCGAAGCCCAGCACGCCGGCGGCGACCGCCACGAGCGTCGCGACGACGACAGGCTTGAACGGGAAGTGCGGTGTGCAGGCGCGCACTGCAAGCGCAGCGCTCGCGACGAGCGAAAACGCGACGAACCATGGCGCGACCGCCGAAAGCTCCGGCTGCCACTGCAGCGCGACGACACCCGCGGCGAACGCAGCGAGCGCTGAAGGCAGCGCGGACAGGCGAGCGGGGACCAAAGCGCGCATGGAGCCGCCGGCGCGAGTAGATCGCTGCAGCTTGCTGCGATGCTGCAATGATCCGAATGCGGGAAGCGACGCGCGAGCGTCGTCAAGCTAGCCGCGGATCAGCGCCGGCGCCATTCGTCGAACGGCATAGACGCCGTGCAGAGCTCCCGACGTCAGGCCGACTTAGGCCAGAGGATCATCTGCGTGCAGCGAAAGAGTGCGATCGGTTTGCCATCGCCCTGCTTGGTGACCGTCGCGTCCCATACCTGCGTGGATCTTCCCAGGTGCGCGGGCTTCGCGACGCACGCGATCGTACCTTCGCGCGCAGTGCCGAGGAAATTGCACTTCAGCTCGCCGGTGGTGAAGTTCTCGGCACCGGCAGGCAAGTGGGCGATGCAGCCGTACCCGCATGCGGTGTCGGCGAGCGCGATCACGGTTGCCGCATGAAGATAGCCATTGGGCGCGAGCACTTCGGGCCGGATGTCCAATTGGGCGACGAGAAGCCCGTCTTCGACGGCCATCACGCGGAATCCGAAGAGCCCGGGCAATCTGCCCTCACCGCGCGAATTCATTTTCTGGAGCGTAACGCCGGGACGCAGCGGCATACGTAGTCCTTCGTTTTCCTGACGACCTGAAGGGCGGGACGACGCGAGCAGCGCCTCAGCGCAGCCGCTGCTCGACCCAGGTTTTGACGGAGGTAAGCGCTGCGGGCAACGCAGCGGGATTCGTTCCCCCCGCCTGCGCCATGTCGGGCCGTCCACCGCCCTTGCCGCCGACCTGTTGCGCAACGTGATTGACGAGGTCTCCGGCTTTGATCTTCGCAGTCAGGTCGGCAGTGACGCCGGCGATCAGCGTGACCTTGCCCTCATTGACGGCCGACAGAACGATCGCCGCGCTGCCGAGCCTGTCCTTCAACTTGTCCATCGTCTCGCGTAACGTCTTCGGATCCGCACCGTCGAGCGAAACGGCGAGCACTTTCGCGCCGCCGACGTCCACCGCGCTCGCCGCAAGATCGGTGCCGGCGGAAGTCGCAAGCTTCACCTTGAGCTTCGCGAGCTCGCGCTCCGCCGCCTTCGCATTGTCGATGAGCTGCGCGATCTTCGCTTCGATCTCCGACGCGGGCGCCTTCAACGCCGCGGCAGCAGCCGCGATCGTCGCTTCCTGCGCCTGCACCCAGGCAAGCGCGTTGTCGCCGGTCACTGCCTCGACACGGCGTATGCCCGCGGCGATCCCGCCTTCCGAGACGATCTTGAAGAAGCCGATGTCGCCGGTACGCTGGACGTGCGTGCCGCCGCAAAGCTCGCGCGAGCTGCCGATGTCGAGCACGCGCACCTCGTCGCCGTATTTCTCGCCGAAGAGCATCATCGCTCCCGCCTTCTGCGCAGCTTCGATCGGCATCACGCGAGCGTGCGTCGGCTCGTTCCGCAGGATCTCGTTGTTGACGATCGTTTCGACGCGGCGGATCTCGTCGTCGGTCATCGGTGCGTTGTGCGCGAAGTCGAAGCGCGTCTTGTCGGGATCGACGAGAGACCCTTTCTGCTGGACGTGCGCGCCGAGCACGTCGCGCAGCGCCTTGTGCATCAGGTGCGTCGCCGAGTGGTTGCGCATCGTCCGCGCGCGCGCCGCGTGATCGACGCTGGCAGCGACGGTGTCGCCGACGTTGAGCTCGCCGGTCGTCAGGACGCCGTAGTGACCGTAGACGTCCGGCTGGATCTTCTGCGTGTCTTCGACGGCGAACAGCGTCAGGCACGAGCCGCCCTTCGTGAGCTCGCCGCGGTCGCCGACCTGGCCGCCCGATTCGGCGTAGAACGGCGTCTCGTTGAGCACGACGACGGCGCGCTCGCCGATCGCCAACGTCTGCACCGGGGACCCGTCGCGGTAGAGCGCGGCGACGCGGGCTTCGACCGACAGCGTGTCGTATCCGCGAAACGCGCTCTTCGGCCCCGAATATTCGAGCTTGGCGCCGGCCTTGAACTGGCTCGCCGCGCGGGCGCGCTCGCGCTGCTTCTCCATCGCTGCGTTGAAGCCGGCTTCGTCGACGGTGACGTTGCGCTCGCGGCAGACGTCGGCCGTCAGATCGAGCGGGAAGCCGAACGTGTCGTACAGCGTGAACGCGGTCTCGCCGTCGA
>DASSGI010000143.1:0-2694 GCA_035857655.1 Casimicrobiaceae bacterium
GAGATCAACACCGGCGTGATGGCAGCGCCGACCGCGAGCTTCGCCCGCTGGCTGCCGGTGCTCGGCAACCGCAACGCGAGCGGCGAGTATTACCTGACCGACGTCATCGCGCTCGCGCGCAAAGAGGGATCGAGAGTGGAGGCGACACGCGCGTCGAACGTGATCGAGACGCTCGGCGTCAACACGATGCGCGAGTTGGCGGAGCTCGAGCGGCTGTATCAGCGCGCCCAGGCGGACCTGCTGCTCGACGCGGGCGTCCTCCTCGCCGATCCCGATCGCATCGACATCCGTGGTACGCTCGAATGCGGAGCCGACGTCGCGATCGACGTCGGCTGCGTGTTCGAGGGCGCAGTACGCCTCGGCAATGGCGCGGCTGTCGGCGCGTATTGCGTGCTCAAGGATACGAACGTCGAAGCGGGGGCGCAGATCCTGCCCTATTCGCATCTCGATGGCGCGGTGGTCGGCGCGAACGCGCGCGTCGGTCCGTATGCGCGACTGCGGCCCGGCGCGGCGCTCGCCGCCGACGTCCACATCGGCAATTTCGTCGAGGTGAAAGCGAGCTCGATCGGCCGCGGCTCGAAGGCGAATCATCTTGCGTACATCGGCGATACCACGGTCGGATCGGGTGTCAACTTCGGCGCCGGATCCATCACCGCGAACTACGACGGCGCGAACAAGCACGAGACGGTGATCGAGGACGACGCGTCGATCGGGTCGAACTGCGTGCTCGTCGCGCCGGTCCGGATCGGCCGTGGCGCGACGATCGGTGGCGGGAGCACGATCGCGAAGGAAGCGCCCGCCGATACGCTGACGCTGACGCGCGCGCCGCAGGTGAGCGTCACGGGGTGGAAGCGACCGGTAAAGAAATCGAAAGACCGAAAGGGTTGATGCCATGTGCGGTATCGTCGGCGCGGTATCCCCGCGCAACGTTGTTCCGGTTCTGATCGACGGCATCCGCCGTCTCGAGTATCGCGGCTACGACTCGACCGGTCTCGCGATCATCGGCGAGAACGGCGCGCGGTCGCTCGAGCGGCTGGTGAGCACCGCGCGCGTCGCCGATCTCGCCGCGCAAGCCGACCGGACGCAGCTCTCGGGCTTCACGGGCATCTCGCACACGCGCTGGGCGACGCACGGCGCGCCGTCGCCGGTCAACGCCCATCCGCACGTGTCGAACAGCGAGATCGCAGTCGTCCACAACGGCATCATCGAGAACTACGAAGCGTTGCGCGACCGCCTGAAGGCGCAGGGCTACGTGTTCGCGACGCAGACCGACACCGAGGTGATCGCGCACCTCGTCCATTCGCACTGGCACGGTGGAGCGGGCGGCGACCTCGTCCGCGCCGTCCAGGCCGCCACCGCCGAATTCCATGGCGCGTATGCGATCGCCGTCCTCTCGACGCGCGAGCCGGGACGAATCGTCGGCGCGCGGGCGGGAAGCCCGCTCGTCGTGGGGATTGGCGACGACGACCACTACCTCGCGTCCGACGCCGCGGCGCTTCTCTCGGTGACCCGGCGAATCGTCTATCTCGAGGAGGGCGATGTCGCCGACGTCCGGCGCGAGTTCTACACGCTGTTCGACGCGGCGGGCAACCGTGTCGACCGTGCGATCGTCGATGTCCAGGCCTCGGGAGATGCCGTCGAGCTCGGCCCCTACCGGCATTTCATGCAGAAGGAGATTTTCGAGCAGCCGCGCGCGGTCTCCGACACGCTCGAAGGCGTCGCAGGGATCGACCCGGCGTTGTTCGGCGCGAAAGCCGCGCCGATCCTCGCGCGCGCGAACAGCGTGCGCATCCTTGCCTGTGGGACGAGCTACTACTCGGGCCTCGTCGCGAAGCAGTGGATCGAATCGCTCGCGCGAATTCCGTGCAGCGTCGAGATCGCAAGCGAGTACCGCTACCGCGACAGCGTCCCCGATCCGACGGGGCTCGTGGTCGTCGTCTCCCAGTCGGGAGAGACCGCCGACACGCTCGCCGCGCTGAAGCATGCGAAAGCGCTTGGTCACGCGCACACGCTCGCGATCTGCAACGTGCCCACGAGCTCGATGGTCCGCCAGACCCAGTTCACGTATTTGACACGCGCCGGCGCCGAGATCGGCGTCGCGTCGACGAAGGCGTTCACGACGCAGCTCGTGTCGCACTTCCTGCTCGCGCTGACGCTCGCGAAGCTGCGCAACCGGCTGACCGCCGAAGAGGAAGCGCATTGGCTGCGCGGGCTGCGCCATCTGCCGGCCGCGCTGCAGGCCGCCCTTGCGCTCGAGCCGCAGGTGATCGCCTGGGCCGAGCAGTTCGCGCGCAAGCAGCATGCGCTCTTCCTCGGGCGCGTCCTGCACTATCCGATCGCGCTCGAAGGGGCGCTGAAGCTGAAGGAAATTTCGTACATCCACGCCGAGGCGTATCCGGCCGGCGAGCTGAAGCACGGGCCGCTCGCGCTCGTCGACGCGGCGATGCCGGTGGTCGCGATCGCGCCGAACGACGCGCTGCTCGACAAGCTCAAGAGCAACTTGCAGGAAGTCCGCGCGCGAGCCGGCGAGCTCTACGTTGTTGCCGACCTCGACAGCAAATTGACATCGAGCGAGAACATCCACGTGATCCGGCTGCCGGAGCACGCCGGGCACCTGTCGCCGATCGTGCACACGATTCCGCTGCAGCTTCTCGCGTATCACGCGGCGGTGATTCGCGGTACCGACGTCGACAA
>DASSGI010000144.1:0-3477 GCA_035857655.1 Casimicrobiaceae bacterium
GTACCGCGTCGAGCGTCTCGGTGCTTACGAGCGGGTCGGCGCCGAAGAGGACGAGCGTGACTCCGTCACGAGTGAGCTGAGGCAACGCCTGCGCCAGCGCATGTCCCGTTCCCTGCGGCGGATCCTGCAGCGCCCAGCGCAAATCGGGATCGGGGAACCGTTCGCGCACCGCGTCGCCGCCGTGACCGTACACGACACAGATGCGTTCGGCCGCGAGCTTGCGTGCGGTGGCCACGACATGGGCGAGCAGCGGCCGGCCGCCGAGCGGATGAAGCACCTTGGGAACGCCGGAGCGCATCCGCTTGCCGTGACCCGCGGCGAGGATGGCGATATTGAGCGACGAGGGATGCGCAGGGGCCATCGATCAACCGGATTTTACGCGAATGCGCACTCGCGTATCCTCGCCGGATGGGCGTGATAGCGGTCTTCAATCAAAAGGGCGGCGTCGGCAAGACGACGACGGCGCTCAATCTGCTCGCGACGATCGCCCGGCGCGGTCAGCGGCCCTTCGGCATCGATCTCGACCCGCAGGCGCACCTGTCGCACGTTTTCGGCATTCAGCCGCGCGTCGCAGAGGATTCGATCTACAGCTTTTTCGTGCACGGGCGCCCGCTCGCCGACGTCGCGCAGATCACGCGCAGCGGCGTCGTCCTGTGTCCGGCGCATCTCGAGCTCGCGAAAATCGACTCTCTGCTCGGCAAGAGCGTCAATGTCGTCACCAAGCTCCGGAACGCGCTGCACAACGGAACGACGACGCCGAGCCCCGTCGTCATCGACTGCTGCCCGCTGCTGAACGTGCTGTCGCTCAACGCGATATTCGCGTGCGACGTCCTTCTGGTTCCGGTCTCGTGCGACTTCCTGTCGATGCGCAGCGCACAGCAGGTCGAGCGGGCGCTCAACGCGCTGGAACCCGTGTTCAAGCGACGATTGCCGCGCCGCTACCTGCTGACGCGCTACGACGCGCGGCGTAAGATGAGTGACGAGGTCGTTCACCAGATGGCCTCTGCATTTCGGCCCGAGGACGTTTGTGAGACGCGAATTCACGAAAGCGTGAAGCTCGCGGAAAGTCCGGCACTCGAGCTCGACGTCTTCAGGCACGCCCCCGGCAGCCAAGGCGCGGAAGACTACGAAACGCTCGGCGGCGAGTTAATGCGTGCCGGCTTTGTGACCTGACGGAGCTGCGCTGATCATTCCGATCACGTGCTCGACATCGAGCGTGTCGTTGCGTCGCGCGCCCGACTGCTCGCGCGTTTCGATGATCTCGCAGCTCACGTACATCTGCCGCAGCCGGCGCTCGGCATCGTCGAGCGTCGCAGCCATGATCTGGATGTTGTCGACCCGCTGTCCCATCCTGGTGCGGATATTGAAACCAAATCGGATCATCGCCGCCTCCTTCCCCATCGCCTGGACGGCGCCCTTGCTCGAAGGGGCTCAGGTTCAGGGTTGCTATGAGATCAACAAGTTGCAGCAAATAGCGCGCCTGCGGGCAAATTGCATTGACTAATCCGCCTGAAACAGCGTCCGGGACTGGCGAGCCGGAGAGCGGCTCGGAGGCAATCGCCCGTGCCTTGGTCAATATGGGCCTAGTGAGCGCCAACTTAGCATCTCGGCTGATTCCCCTCGCGGGCGGCGTGTCGTCGGACGTCTTTCGTGCAGATCTGCCGTCGGGCGCCGTCTGCGTGAAGCGAGCACTTCCTAAGCTCAAGGTGGCGGCGGACTGGCGCGCGCCGATCGAGCGCAATCGCTGGGAGGTCGAGTGGATGCGCGTAGTCGGCGCAATCGTCCCCGCCGCCGTGCCCAGGATCCTGGGCGAGGATCGCGAGACCGGCTGCTTCGCCATGGCGTTCCTGGCCCCGGATCGTTACCCGGTCTGGAAGGCTCAGCTTCAGGCCGGCGTCGTCGACTGCGCGACTGCGGCCGCAGTCGGCGATGCGCTCGGCCGCATCCATGCGGCGACCGCAGACCGCTCCGAGATCTCGACCCGGTTTCCGACCGACGACATCTTCTACGCGATCCGTCTCGAGCCCTACCTGGTCGCAACCGGCGGTGCGCATCCCGATCTCGCGAGACGCCTCGGCGCGCTCGTCGATGAAACGCGCGGGACGAAGCGGGTGCTCGTCCACGGCGACTTCAGCCCCAAGAACATGCTGATCGGCCCCGAGGGTCCCGTCATTCTCGATGCCGAATGCGCGTGGTACGGCGACCCGGCATTCGATCTCGCATTCGTGCTGAACCACCTGCTCCTGAAGGGTGCGTGGCGACCGCAGTGGCGGGAGCGCTACGCGGACGCTTACGCGGCGCTCGCATCCGCTTACTTCGCGCACGTCGGATGGGAATCGCGAGCGAGCTGCAACGCGCGAACGGCAGCGTTGCTGCCTGCGCTGATGCTCGCGCGCATCGACGGCAAGTCTCCAGTCGAGTACCTCACCGCGCTCGTGCAGAAAGAAGAGGTGCGCGTCTTCGCGCGAACGTTGCTGGTCGATCCCGTCGACGAAGTCGGCGAGATCGCGCTTCGGTGGTGCGCGCAGGTGTCGCGATGATACGTTCGATCTCTACGACCGGTTCGACGCCTCGATGAGCGAAGCGATCGCTCACATCTCCGCGCGCCGCGTCTGGGACTCGCGCGGACGTCCGACGATCGAAGTCGAGGTGAGACTCGCGAGCGGCGCGACCGGTCGCGCGATCGCCCCCGCCGGCGCTTCGCGCGGCTCCCGCGAGGCAATCGATCTGCGCGACGGCGGCGCTCGGTTCGGCGGCATGGACGTTCAGGCTGCGATCGCGAACGTGGGCGGCCCGATTGCGACGGCGCTCGTCGATCGCGATCCCTTCGACCAGCCGGGCATCGACGCAGCGCTCGTTGCGCTGGACGGCTCGCCCAACAAGGCGCGCCTCGGCGGCAACGCAACGGTCGCCGTATCGCTCGCCGTTGCGCACGCGGCCGCAGCGGCGAGCGGCCTACCGCTGTGGCGTCATCTCGCGGGGAGCGGTCCGGTCTCGCTGCCCATGCCGGAGATCCAGATCTTCGGCGGCGGCGCGCACGCGGAGCGGCGGATCGATATCCAGGACCTGATGGCAGTGCCCGTCGGCGCAGCATCGTTTGCGCAAGCGCTGGAAATGACGGCCGAGATCTATCGCGCTGCCGGCGAGCTGATGCGGGAGCAGGGCAAACTTGCCGGCGTCGCCGACGAAGGCGGATGGTGGCCAGCGTTCGACAGCAACGAGGAGGCGCTTGCAACGCTCGTCGCCGCCATCGACCGGGCGGGCTTCAATGCCGGTCGCGATGTCGCGATCGCGCTCGATGTCGCCGCTTCGGAATTCGGCTCCGGCGGCCGTTATCTGCTCGGACTCGAGCGGCGCGAGCTCGACACCGAAGGCATGATCGAGCTCCTGTCCGGCTGGCTCGACCGCTATCCCATCGTGTCGATCGAAGATCCGCTCGCCGAGCACGATCGCGACGGCTGGATCGCATTCGCGCGC
>DASSGI010000145.1:0-5503 GCA_035857655.1 Casimicrobiaceae bacterium
AATACCGCCGGGATTCGCCAGCTTGCAGAAGGCGTGCGCGCGCTGGGACTCGCGTTCGTGCCGTCGCATGCGAACTTTCTCCTCGTGCGCGTCGGCGACGCCGCTGCGATCTACCAGCGCCTGCTCGAACAGGGCGTGATCGTGCGTCCGGTCGCCGGCTATGGCTTGCCCGAGTTCCTGCGAGTCACCGTGGGCCTGCCCGCCGAGAACCGCCGTTTCCTCGACGCGCTTGCCGCCGCGCTCGGCCGTTGACGATGCTTGGTACGCGATCTGCGCGGTGACCAACAACTCCAATCCGCTTGCAACGCTCGCCGTCGTCGGCGTCGGCCTGATCGGCGGCTCATTCGCGCTGGCGCTCAAGGAGGCGCGCCGCGTCGGCTCCGTTATCGGCTTGGGTCGCGGGCGGGAGAATCTCGATGCGGCGCTTGCGCGCGGCATCGTCGACCGCGCGATAACGCTGCGCGAGCCGTGGACGCGCGAAATCGAAACCGCCGATCTGGTGCTCGTCGCGACGCCCGTGGGCGAATTCCCGGCGCTCTTCACTGCGCTTGCTCCGCACTTGCGCACGGATGCGATCGTCACCGACGCCGGCAGCACGAAGGAGAGCGTCATCGCGGCGGCACGCGCACATCTCGGTGCTGCGTTCCCGCGCTTCGTGCCGGGCCATCCGATCGCCGGCACCGAGCATTCGGGAGCGTCCGCAGCGTTCGCAACGCTCTTCCGCGATCGCAACGTCGTGCTCACGCCCATCGCCGAGACGGATCCCGGAGCGCTCGCCACGGTGGCGAACCTATGGTCGGCGTGCGGCGCGCAGGTGCGCGAGCTCGACCCGGCAACTCACGACCGGATCTTCGCCGCGGTGTCGCACCTGCCGCATCTACTTGCTTTCGCGCTCGTCGACCTGCTCGCGTCGCGCGCCGACGCCGGCGACGTGTTCCAGTTCGCTGCGAGCGGATTCCGCGATTTCACGCGGATCGCTGCGAGCTCGCCCGAGATGTGGCGCGACATTTCGCTCGCCAATCGCGACGCGCTCATCGAGGCGATCGAAGCCTACCGGACGCAGCTCGCTACGGTTGCGGCGATGGTGGCCTCCAGCGACGGTGCCGGCCTCGAAGCCGTGTACGCGCGCGCGGCAAGCGCGCGCCGCGCCTGGGGAGCATCGCATCGGGTTGCCGGCGCGGTTCCCGCCGACGGGTCGCGCGAGCGCTAGCGCGAGATCGGTTAGCGATGGGAAGCGCAAGCGCTGCACCGGCTTACCTCGATCTCGCGCCGGTGGCTCGCGCTGCGGGAACGGTCGCGCTGCCCGGCTCGAAGAGCATCTCCAATCGGACGCTTCTTCTTGCCTCGCTCGCGAGCGGCGATACGCTGGTCCGCGGTCTCCTCGATGCCGACGACGTCGAGCGCATGCTCGATGCACTGACAACGCTCGGCATCGGCGTCGAGCAGCTGCCCGCATCGCGTGACTATCGTGTACGCGGCTCGAGCGGACGCATCCCGGTCGAGTCCGCAAAGCTCTTCCTCGGTAACGCGGGCACCGCGTTTCGCCCGCTCACTGCTGTTCTCGCGCTCGCTGGCGGCGACTACGAGCTCTCCGGCGTTCCGCGAATGCACAAGCGGCCGATCGGCGATCTCGTCGATGCGCTACGCGCGCTCGGTGGCGAGATCGACTACCTCGGCAACACCGGCTTTCCTCCGCTCGCGATTCGCAGCAACCGCGCCGCGGCTCGCGCGCGCGATCGCGTCTCCGTTCGCGGCAGCGTGTCGAGTCAGTTCACATCGGCGTTGCTGATGGCGCTGCCCACGCTCGCGACACGTCTCCAGCGCCCGATCACCGTCGACATCGAAGGCGAGCTGATCTCGAAGCCTTACGTGGCGATCACGACGAACCTGATGCGCCGCTTCGGCGTCGCCGTTGCGCAGGACGGCTGGCGCTCGTTCACGGTTCCCGGCAGTGCGCGTTTCGAGAGTCCCGGCGCGATCAGGGTCGAGGGCGACGCATCGACGGCGTCGTACTTTCTCGCCGCGGGCGCGCTCGGCGGCGGTCCGGTTCGCGTCACGGGCGTCGGCCGTGCGTCGATCCAGGGCGATGTCGGCTTCGCCGACGTGCTCGAGCGGATGGGCGCGACCGTTCGTCGCGGCGACGACTGGATCGAGGCCGCCGCAGGCCCGCAGCCGCTGTCCGGCATCGATGTCGATTGCGTCGCGATTCCCGACGCCGCGATGACGCTCGCAGTCGTCGCTCTGTTCGCGCGCGGACCGACGACGCTCACCGGCATAGCGAGCTGGCGCGTCAAGGAAACCGACCGGATCGCCGCGATGGCGACCGAGCTCGCGAAGCTCGGTGCGCGCGTCGAGGCGAGCGATGACAGGATGACGATCGTTGCGCCGCCGCGACTCGAACCGGCGACGATCGACACCTACGACGATCACCGGATCGCGATGTGCTTCGCGCTCGCGGCGCTCGGAGGGGTCGCGGTGCGGATCAACGATCCCGATTGCGTGCGCAAGACGTTTCCCGATTTCTTCGCGACACTCCGGGCGATTGCATCGTGAGCGCAGCGCATGCCGACATGGACGTGCCCGTGATCACTGTCGACGGCCCGGCAGCTTCGGGTAAGGGGACGATCGCCGCCGGCGCTGCGGCGGCGCTCGGATTTCACCTGCTCGACAGCGGCTCGCTTTACCGGCTCGTTGCGCTGAAGGCCCTCGAGAGCGGGGTCGATGTCACCGCCGAGCGGCCGTTGACCGAGGCCGCAAAGCGCCTCGATGTCACGTTCTCCGTCGGAGCCATTCGGCTCGAAGGGCGTGACGTCGGCGAAGCGATCCGCGAGGAGCGCGTCAGCGCCGCGGCGTCGCGGGTTGCGGTCCACCCTGGCGTCCGGACTGCGCTCCTTGCGCGACAGAGGGCTTTTCGCCGGCTGCCCGGGCTTGTCGCCGATGGCCGCGACATGGGGACCGTTGTGTTTCCGGACGCACGCCTCAAAGTCTTTGTGACGGCGAGCGCCGAGGAGCGAGCACGCCGGCGATATAAGCAGTTGATCGAAAAAGGAATCTCCGGTAGCATTGAGAGTCTTTTGCTCGATATCAGGGAACGCGACGCACGCGACGCGAGCCGGCCGGTTGCACCGCTCAAGCCGGCGTCCGACGCCGTAGTCCTCGACACGACCGATATGTCGATCCTGGACGCCGTCGGATTCGTCGTCCGGCGCTACCGGGAGATCGAACGCGGCGGCCCCGGGGCCGCCGCGGGCAAGGGTGCAGGCTAGCGGCGCCGATTCGGGCCGTGGAAATTGCGGACCGAAGTCCTGGGGCCGCGTGAGGAAGGACCGCCCCCGAGCGCTTTAGCCGGCGTCTCGGGGACGGAATCGACAACCAGCCCGCCCAACCGAGAAACAGGGTTCTCGCCGCGGCGGTTTTGAACGAGAGAAGGAACCGAACCCGATGGCTACAGCCACGTCCAGCATCACGAAAACCGGAAATCCCGCCCCGCACGAGAACTTCGCCGCGCTCTTCGAGGAATCCCTCACGCGGCAGGAGATGCGCCAGGGCGAACTGATCACAGCAGAAGTCGTCCGCGTCGACTACAACATCGTCGTCGTCAACGCGGGCCTCAAGTCCGAGAGCTTCATCCCCATCGAGGAATTCAAGAACGACAAGGGTGAGATCGAGGTAAAGCCCGGCGATTTCGTCACCGTCGCCATCGAGAGCCTCGAGGACGGCTACGGCGAAACCAAGCTCTCGCGCGACAAGGCGAAGCGCCTCAAGGCGTGGCACGACCTCGAGTCCGCGATGGAGCAGGGCACGATCGTCACCGGCCTCGTCACCGGCAAGGTGAAGGGCGGACTGACGGTGATGGTCAACGGCATCCGTGCGTTCCTCCCGGGCTCGCTCGTCGACATCCGCCCGGTCAAGGACACCGCGCCGTTCGAAGGCAAGACGCTCGAGTTCAAGGTCATCAAGCTCGATCGCAAGCGCAACAACGTCGTCGTGTCGCGCCGCGCCGTGCTCGAGGCGAGCCTCGGCGAAGAGCGCGAGAAGCTCCTCTCGACGCTGCAGGAAGGCGCGACCGTCAAGGGCATCGTTAAGAACATCACCGACTACGGCGCGTTCGTCGACCTGGGCGGCATCGACGGGCTGCTGCACATCACCGATCTCGCGTGGCGCCGCGTCAAGCATCCGTCGGAAGTGCTGTCGGTCGGCGACGAGGTCACCGCGAAGATCCTGAAGTTCGACCAGGAGAAGAACCGCGTCTCGCTCGGGATGAAGCAGCTCGGCGAAGATCCGTGGGTCGGCCTCTCGCGCCGCTATCCGCCCGGCACGCGGCTCTTCGGCAAGGTCACCAACATCACCGATTACGGCGCGTTCGTCGAGATCGAAGCCGGAATCGAAGGTCTCGTCCACGTGTCCGAGATGGACTGGACCAACAAGAACATTCATCCGACGAAGGTCGTTCAGCTCGGCGATGAAGTCGAGGTGATGATCCTCGAGATCGACGAGGAGCGCCGCCGGATCTCGCTCGGCATGAAGCAATGCATGTCGAACCCGTGGGACGACTTCGCGATGAACCACAAGAAGGGCGATCGCGTCACCGGCCAGATCAAGTCGATCACCGACTTCGGCGTGTTCGTCGGATTGCCCGGCGGAATCGACGGGCTCGTCCATCTGTCGGACCTGTCGTGGACGCTTCCCGGCGAAGCGGCCGTGCGCGAATACAAGAAGGGTCAGGACGTCGAAGCCGTCGTGCTGGCGATCGACGTCGAACGCGAACGCATCTCGCTCGGCATCAAGCAGCTCGACGGCGACCCGTTCACGAACTACGTCGCCACCCACGACAAGGGCAACGTCGTGAAGGGGACGGTGAAGTCGCTCGACGGCAAGGGCGCGGTGATCGCGCTTGAGGGCGAAGTCGAAGGCTATCTGCGCGCGTCCGAAGTCGCGCGCGACCGCGTCGAGGACATCCGGACGCACTTGAAAGAAGGCGACCCGGTCACCGCGATGATCATCAACATCGATCGCAAGAATCGCAGCATCAATCTTTCGATCAAGGCCAAGGACCACGCCGAGGAGGCCGAGGCGATCCAGAACGCCAAGGCGGATGCGTCGGGAACGAGCTCGGGAACCACGAATCTCGGCGCGCTGCTGCGCGCCAAGATGGACAAAGACAAGACCACCGAATAAGCGGACCGCGCGATGACCAAATCGGAGCTGATCGACCGCCTCGCGGCGCAGTTCCCGCAGCTCGTCGCGAAGGACGCCGAGCTCGCGGTCAAGATGATCCTCGACGCGATGGCGGAGAGCCTCGCGAAGGGCGAGCGCATCGAGATCCGCGGGTTCGGCAGTTTCGGATTGAACTACCGTCCGCCGCGGACGGGGCGCAATCCGAAATCCGGCGACAAGGTGCAGGTGCCCGAGAAGCACGTGCCGCATTTCAAGGCGGGCAAGGAACTGCGCGAGCGGGTGGATTTCACGAAGGGCGACGCAAAGTAGACCCCGGTACGCGCGC
>DASSGI010000146.1:0-13103 GCA_035857655.1 Casimicrobiaceae bacterium
AACGCCGATGACCTTGCATGGCTCGAGGCGGTGGATACCGGCAACCCGCTGCAGGCGATGCGCTACGACGTCGACATGAGCGCGGGCTACATCGAGTACTTCGCCGGTCTCGTCACCGAGATCAAGGGCGACACGATCCCGATCGGTCCCGGGGCTCTCAACTACACGCTGCGCGAGCCGCTCGGCGTCATCGGGAGGATCGGCGCGTTCAACCATCCGCTGCTCTTCACCGCGGGAAAGTGCGGCGCGCCGCTCGTCGCCGGCAACACGCTGGTCGTGAAGCCTTCGGCGGAAACGCCGCTCACGTCGCTGCGCATCGCGGAGCTCTGGCACGACGTCTTCCCACCGGGTGTCTTCAACGTCGTCACCGGCGGACGCGACGCAGGCGCGGCGCTCGTCGCGCACCGATCGGTAGCGAAGATCGGGTTCATCGGAAGTGTCGTCGCCGGACGCGCGGTGATGCAGGGTGCGGCGGCCTCGCTCAAGGCGCTCACGCTCGAGCTGGGCGGCAAGAACGCGCTGATCGCGTGCGCCGACGCTTCGCCGGACGAAGTCGCCGACGGCGTCGTGCGCGGGATGAACTTCCGCTACGTGACCGGCCAGTCGTGCAACTCGACGAGCCGCGTCTACCTGCACGAGAAGATCCACGATGCCGCGCTCGCGGCGATCGTCAAGCGCGTCCAGGCGCTCAAGGTGGGGCTGCCGTTCGAACCGGACAGCGAGGTCGGGTGCCTCTCGAGCCAGGCGCAGTTCGACAAGACGATGAGCTACATCAAGCTTGGGCTGGAAGGCGGCGCGCGGCTCGCCTGCGGCGGCAAGCGCCCCGTAGACCCGAAGCTTGCGCAGGGGCTGTTCGTCGAGCCGACTGTGTTCGCCGACGTCACCGACGACATGCGGATCGCGCGCGAGGAAATCTTCGGGCCGGTTGTCTCGATCCTGCGCTGGTCGGAAGAGGCCGACGTGCTCGCGCGCGTCAACGCGCTCGACTACGGCCTGACCGCGTCGATATGGACGCACGACCTCGATCGCGCGCATCGTCTTGCGTCGCGCGTCGAAGCGGGTTACATATGGGTGAACGGCGCGAGCACGCATCATGTCGGCATCCCGTTCGGCGGGGTCAAGCAATCGGGCCTCGGCCGCGAGGAGTCGATCGAGGAGCTCTACGCCTGTACGCAAATCAAGAACATCAATGTCACGCTGCAAAAATAGGGGCAGAGACAATTTTCCGGGGGGTCGCGCCCGCTTCGAGGCGCTTTCGGGAAATTCGTCTCTGACCCTATTTCTTGCCTCATAGGAGGAATTCGTCATGCAACGCCTCACCTCGCTCGTCATCGGCACGCTCGTCGCGGGCTTCGCGACGCTTGGCTCCGCGGAGGAAATCGCCGTCGGCAACTACGGCGTCTCCGCGAACGGCATGCCGTTCGGCGTGGCGCTCGTCAAGGGCTACTTCAAGGAGGAAGGCATCAACGTGACGGGACTCATCTCGTCGGCGGGAGGCGGGACATCGCTGCGCAACATGCTGGCGGGCGGCGGCGTGCCTTACGGCGAAGTGAATCCCGGCGTCGTCGTCTCGGCGATCCTGGCCGGCGCCGATTTGAAGATCGTCAGCGACAACGTACTCACCGTCGCCGAGTTCGTCTGGGCGGTGAAGCCGGAGTCGCCGATCAAGTCGGTCAAGGACTTCAAGGGGAAGAAGATCGGCTACACGAATCCGCGTTCGACCTCGCAGGCGCTCGCGCGAATGCTGCTGCAGGCTGGCGGCTACACCGAGGCCGACGCGGAGCTCGTGAAGACGGGCGGATTCGGCGAAGGGATCGCCGCGCTCGATTCGGGATTGATCGACGTCGCGCCGATCACCGAGCCGCTGTGGTCGAAGGTGAAGAGCAAATACCGCGCGGTCGTCGTCGCCAGTGAAGTGTTGCCGCCGCTCGATAACGTCGTGGGCGTGGCGACTGTCGAAATGATGGAGAAGAAGGGCGACTTCATCCGCGCGGTGATCCGCGCGCGCCGCAAGGCGGTCAAGTTCATGAAGGAGCATCCGGACGAGGCCGCCGAGATTGTCGCCAAGCAGTACAACATCGACGTCGAAGTCGCGAAGAGCGCGGTCCGCAACCTGACGACCAGCACGACGAAGGGCGTACCGTACTGGGGCGAAGGCGAGATCCACATGGATGGACTCAAGCGGATGATCGAGGCGCAGCGCTCGGTCGGCGCGATCCAGGGCGACGTCGACTACAGCAAGATCATCGATACGCGGTTCCTGCCCGACGATCTGAAGGCAGTGCGCTAGCGCCCCGATAGCGGTCGCGGACCAGGCGCCGCCCGTGTCGGTCGAGCAGGTACGGCTCGAGAACGTCGGCAAGGTCTTCTCGGTGGGCCGCCCGCCGGCGCCGTTGCACGCGCTCGGGCCCGTGGATCTCACGCTCGAGCAGGGTGAATTCTTCGCGGTCGTCGGTCCGTCGGGCTGCGGCAAATCGACGCTGCTCGAGCTGATCGCGGGGCTCACGCCGCCGACCGAGGGAACGATCGCCTTCGAGGGCAAGCCGATTGCCGGCGACGCTCCGGACGGCATCGGCGTCGTGTTCCAGGAGGATGCGTCGTTACCCTGGCTCAACGTCGCCGACAACGTCGCATTCGGCCTCCGGCGGCTCGATCTTCCCGCCGCGGAACGCGACGAGCGCGTGCACAACGTGCTGAAGCTCGTCGGTCTTTCGGATTTCGCGACGAGTTATCCGGCCCAGCTGTCGGGCGGAATGCGTCAGCGCGTTTGCATCGCGCGCACGCTCGTGATGCAGCCGCGATTGATTCTGCTCGACGAGCCTTTCGGCGCGCTCGACCAGCAGACGCGGCTGCTGATGGGTGACGAGCTGCTGCGGCTGTGGCGCCAGACCGGCGCCACGGTCTTCCTGATCACGCATGCGCTCGACGAGGCGACGATGCTCGCCGATCGGATCGCGGTGATGTCGGCACGCCCGGGGCGGCTCATCGATTTCGTCGAGACGCACTGGCCGCGTGAGCGAGACAGCCGGATCGTCGAGCATCCCGAGTTCGGCGCGATCACGGCCCGGCTGTGGAAGACGCTGCGCGAAGAGTCGTTGAAGACGATCGCACGAGCTGCGCCCGGCGCCGAACCCGCACCATGAAGCGGCTCATCGTCTATCGCACGCTCGTGATCGGCGGGATCGTCGCGCTGCTCGAGGTGCTGTGCGTGACCGGCGTCATCGACAAGATCACGATGCAGGCGCCGCACCTGATCGTCCGCGACCTCTTCCGGATGCTCGTGTCGAGCCGCATGAACTCCGCGATCGTCAAGACGCTGTCGAACACGGTGATCGCGCTGCTGCTCGCGCTTTCCGTCGGCATCGTCGTCGGCGCGCTCGTCCATCGCTGGCGGGCACTGCGCGACACGCTCGACCCGCTGTTCGCGACCTATTACGCTGTGCCGGTGTTCGCGTTCTACCCGTTCTTCATCGTGATCTTCGGGCTCGGCGACCTCCCGCAGATCCTGATCGCGTTCATGCTCGGCGTCGTCGCGATGATCGTCAACACGCTGAACGGCCTCGATCGCGTGCCCGTGGTCCTCGTCAAGACGGCGCGGATCATGCAGCTGTCGCCGATCGATACAGCACTCCGGGTAACGCTCCCCGCCGCAGGACCGTACATCGTCACCGGGGTCAAGCTCGCGGTCGCCTACGCTTTCATCGGCGTCATCGGCTCGGAGTTCATCATGTCGCGCGGCGGCATCGGGTACGAGATCAGTTTCGCGTACACGAACTTCGACAACGCGACGATGTACCCGCTGATCCTGCTGATCCTGCTTGCCTCCATGGCCATCAACGCGGTGCTGACGCGATGGGAGCAGAGGCTGCTCCAACGGCGGGGGATGCGAGGAGCCTGAGCATGGGACGCTGGAGCCGCCTGCGCAACGCCCTCGTGCTGATCGCGGCACTCCTGCTGCTATGGCAAGGGCTCTATTGGTGGGCCGGGGAGGTGGCGCTCGCCTCGCCGCTCGCGACGCTGCGTTACACGGCCAAGTTGATCGCCACGGAGTCGTTCGACGCTCACCTCCTGGATACGCTGCGCGCGTTTGCGATTGCGTACGCGCTGTCCGTCGTGATCGGACTCGCCGTCGGCTTCTGGCTCGGCTTCGATCGACTGTCCGGCGACGCGCTCGAGCCGATGATCGTCGCGGTGTACGCGATACCGAAGCTGACGCTCTACCCGATCCTGCTGCTCGCGTTCGGCCTGACGCTGTCGGCGAAAGTCGCGTTCGGCGTAATCCACGGCGTGATTCCGATCATCCTGTTCACGCTCTCCGCAGTCCACAACACGAAGCCGATCCTCATCAAGACGGGACGCGTGCTCAAGCTCACGCGCTTCCAGATGGTGCGCTGGATACTCTTCCCGGCGGCGATTCCCGAGATCTTCACGGGGCTGCGCGTCGGATTCGCGCTGACGCTGATCGGATCGCTGCTGGCCGAGATGTTCGCATCGCAGCGCGGCCTGGGTTACCTGTTGATGAACGGCATCGGCCTGCACAACGTCGACCTCATCATGTCGGTCACTTTGATCATCGTCGTGTTCGCCGCGAGCGTGAGCACAGTGCTGCTCTACGTCGATCACCGGCTGCATCGGCGGGGGTGAGAAGCAGCGTCGGCTGTGGCAGGGGCGGACACCCCGGTTCACGGAGGGCTTAGCGTGCCGCACTCAGCCTTCCGGCGGGTCCCGGTGCGGCCCGGCGGCGGACACACACGTCCACGTCGCGAGGCCGCACCACCCGCTATCGGAAGGCGCGGCACATGCGCCCTCCCGCGAACGCGGGGTGTCCGTCCCTGCATCTCGCCGAACCGGAGCGCCAACGCCTCCGGCGAATCGAGTGTCTGCGCCTGCTGAACTCCGGCCCTACTTCTCGAGAGGCGCAACCGTCGCGCCGATGACTCCGTTGCGCGCGAGCGACTGCGCGACGAAGCCCGACGCCTTCATCTCCTCGATGAACGCGCGAAGATAGACCCCGGCGGTGTCGCGGCCGCGCGGCGTGCCCATCGCCTGGTGGATTGCCATGAATCGTCCCGGCAGCAGGCGCAAGCCCGGATGGCGCCGCGCATCCGCTTCGAGCGCCGGGCGCACGCCGGCGGCGACATCGAGCTTCTGCGCGACGAACTGGTCGACGACGTCCTTGGCGGCCGTCGTTTGCACGAGCGTCGCGTGCTTGATTGTTCGCTTCAGGTAGAGGTCGTAGGCGCTGCCGGTGCTCACCAGGATGCGCACGCCGGGTCGATCGACGTCGGCGTTGTCGCGAATCGACGAATCCTCGGGCACGAGGTAAGCGCCCTCGATCACGACGTAAGGCGGCGTGAAGAGGATCTGTTCGGCGCGCACCCGATCGATCGCGAGAAAGCAGATGTCCCACAGGCGCTCCCTGACGCCTTCGATCACTTTCCCCGCTGCGAAGTACAGGACGTAGTCGACAGCGAGCCCGAGACGGCGCGCGAGCTCGCGGGCAAGGTCGACCGACACGCCGCCGGGTTCACCCGTGTTCGCGTCGCGCGACGCGAGAAGGGGGTTGTCGAAGTTGATCGCCGCGCGCAGCTTGCCTGTCGGCGCAAGCTCGGCGACGGCGGAAGGCGCAGCGATCACTTACTCGCGCGTGGTGGCGGACTCCACGCCGGCGGAATGACGCCGGGTAACCGGAGCAGACGCATCATCCGGATTGCCGTTTCGCGGCCGCGGTAGTAGCCCTGCAGGCGCAGGGTCTCGGTGAATCCCGTCTTGCGGTAGAGCGCGTACGCGGGTCGATTGTCGGCGCGCAGCTCGACGTGAACCGACGCCACGCCGGCGGTGGCCGCGGACGCGATCAGCCAGTCGGTGAGCCGGCGGCCGATCCCGCGTTGCTGGTGGCTCGGACGCACGGCGAGGAGCACGAGGTGCGCGCGCTCCTCGAAGAGCTGCATGATCGCGAAGCCCACGGTCCGCTCGCGATCGCATGCGACGACAGTTGCGGTTTCCGGGTCATCGAGAAACTTCGCGACGCGCTCCGGCCGATAGTGCCAGCCGAGCCCCGTCTCGATCAGATCGCGCGACATCGCGGCGAGCGTGGGTACGTCGGGACGGCGTGCGAGGCGGAGGGTGATGTCGGCGAGCTTCATGCCGTTCATTCTGCCATGCTGCGCCAGCGGGCGGTCAAGAGGGTTTCGACCGCTCGGACTGTCAGACAGTCAGCCGCGCGGGGTCCAGATAACCTTGCCGGAAAACCTCGAAGGGAACGCTGTCGGCAGCCTCGATTTCGCGCTGCTCGCGCTGCGACTCCTTGGCAAGTCGCGCGAACCGCTCGGCGATTCCGTCGGTAAAAGGCAACGCGCAGATCGTGTCGCGGTGCCGCCGCGATTGGGCGAGGACGAAGCGGACGTAGGAATTCCCGTATTCCTGCTGGATTGCCTGCAGCACGCGCGCCGAGGGCGTCGATGCCGGGTCGGCGAGCCGAGCGCATGCCAGGGCGAGCGCGTCGCGATGCGACTGCGTTCCCTTCGCGGCGTCGAGCGCGGCCGCGATCGGCTCGCACTCGGCCAAAACACGTGCGCCCCACTCGACGAGCAACACTTCGTCGCCGCCGCACGTCAGACGCAGCCCCGGCTCGCGGCCGCGGGCCGCAACCCGCTGCTTGTTGCGGATGATCGCGGCGAGCTCCTCCGGTGTATCCGGCGGACTGTCGCGCAAAAGGCAGTGCAGCAGGAACACGTCGAGCATACGGCATGTGCTCGCTTTGATCCCGATCGGCTCGAACGGATCGAGATCCATCAACCGCACCTCGACGTATTCGACGCCGCGCTCGCGCAGCGCGTGCAGCGGCCGCTCGCCGGGTCGGATGACGCGCTTCGGCCGGATCGTTCCGTAGAATTCGTTCTCGATCTGCAGCAGCGTCGTTCCGAGCTGGCGATAGTCGTCGCCCGAGCGAATTCCGATCGCCTCGTACGGCGGGTACGGCTTCGTCATCGCCTCGTGCAGCGACGCTGCATACGAGTCGAGGCAGTTGTAGCTCACCGCGAGCGACGACTGCGCATCGCTCTGGTAACCGAGCCGCCCCATCCGCAGCGACGTTGCGTAGGGCAGGTACAGCGTGTCCTTCGACAGAGACTCGAGCTCGTGCTTGCGCCCTTCGACGAAGCTCGCGCACACGGCCGGCGAAGCGCCGAAAAGGTAGAGCAGCAGCCACGAATTGCGGCGGAAATTGCGGATCAGCGCGAAGTAATCTTCGTTCGAACGCCTGTCCGGCATCGAAAAGTTGTAGTGGATGCCCGAGATCATCTGCATCCGCTTGCCGTAGCGGTGCGTAAGCCCCGTCCGATACACGCTCTTCGCCCGTCCGACGTTCGACGTGCCGTAGCGGCCGATCGGAATGACGGACTCGTCGGGCAATCCGCACGGCATGCTCGCGCACCACAGGAGCTCGTCGCCGATCGCCCGGTACACTGCCTGATGAATCTGCGTGAGCTCCGCGATGCAGTCTTCGGCGCTCGTGTTCACGCCGGTGATCAGTTCGAGCTGCGACTCGCTGAAGTCCGTCGTGACGTACGGATGAGTGAGCGCCGAGCCGAGCGCGAACGGATGCGGCGTGGTCGCGAGCGACCCATCGGGCCGCGCGCGCAGGCTTTCCTTCTCGATGCCGCGCCTGAGCGCGCCCAGCACGTCGCGGGAGAGCTCCCGCACGCGTTTCTCGAGCAATGAAGCACTGGAAGCGGCCGTCGAAGACATCGGGTTCGCCGTCACATTGAAGGGACGCGCATTGTATAACGACGGCGGCGGTCGTCGCGCCGCCGCTTGGCGCATCCGGAAGCGCGCCTGAACCGGCCGGACGGGACAACGGTGCAGGACCGAAGTGGCGCCGCCAGATTGTCAACAATGTTGACAAATGCTCGTCGGACCGCTGTTTCGCGGTCTCAGCACGGAGTCGTCATTGAAGCGGTCCTGTCGACCGCCTGGATCGCCGACAGTAAGGCCCTCGAAGGTTGACCTTGCGAGGACGTGGGCGTAGCGTTTCCCGGGCATTCTGGATATCAGTCGTTAAGGAAGAGGCTCCCGAAAGCGGCCCTCCCGGTTCGGCGTCGTCTTAGTCTTCACTCGATCTGTCGGTCACGCGCGAGGTGATTTGGTGCCCATTCGGAGGCGCATGCTCGCTGCTGCGGCCGTGGCCGCGACGCTCGCGGTATTGCCGCGGGCAGGCGCGGCACGCTTGGAGCAGCTGTGATGGATCGACGAGCGTTCGTCGTCGCGCTTCTTGCCGCGTGGGGCTGCGGTCGGCAGGAAGAGCCGAAAAAGGTAGCTGCCTCGCGCATCCCGCGCGTTACGCTGCTTTATTTCGGCTCTGCGGGCCCGGCCAGCTCAGCCGATGTGTTTCGTCAGCGTCTCTCCGAGCTTGGCTACGTCGAGGGCAAGAGTATCTTTGTCGAGGAGCGCTTCGCCGGAGGCGACGCGCAGCGATTGGCTGAAATCGCGCGCGAGTTGGCGCAGAACAAGGTCGATGTCATCGTGACATCCGCGGTGGCGGCGACGGCCGCCGCGCGGCAGGCGACGAGCACGATTCCCATTGTCATGGTGCACGCAGGCAACCCGGTGGGCGCTGGACTCATCGCCGACCTGGTCCGCCCCGGCGGCAACGTCACCGGAACCATGAATCTGCCGCTCGGCGGTAAGCACGTCGATTTGATTCGGGAGCTCACCCCTCGCATCACCAAGCTTGCGGTTCTTGTCAACCCAACGAACAGCGGTGCAATCACCCTGCTGTCGACGGCGAAGGACGCCGCGAGCAAATATGGCATCACCGTATCGGTGGTCGAAGCAACGCGCGCGGAAGACTTTCCCAGCGCGTTCGCTGCGATCCGCGCGGCCCAACCTGACTGGCTTCTCGTCGGGATTGAGCCCATGATTGGCAGCCACAGCACCGAGGTGATCGAGTTCGCCGCGGGTGCGCGGTTGCCGGCAATCTACGATTTCGGCGAGATGCCGAAGCGCGGTGGGTTGATCGCGTATGCAACGCGGTATCCCGAACACTATGCGCTGGCCGCCGATTATGTCGACAAGATTCTCCGCGGAGCCAACCCCGCCGACATGCCTGTGCAGCAGCCCGCGCGGTTCGAGCTCGTGATCAACATGAAGACCGCGAAGGCCCTTGGATTAAGCGTCCCTCTGGAGATGCTGAAGCGCGCGGACGAAGTGATTCAGTAACGTCCGAGCCACAGGGCGAATGCCGGCTCTTGCCGGGATCGGCTGCCGCGACCGTCGCCGCCGGATTCAGCGTGACTCGATGAGAATGTATCCCCGGTTCTCCACCGTATCGAATGTACGCATGCCCTTGACGAGCGTTCGAGTCGACATCCAGACCCAGCCTGCACTCGCGGGATTGACATCCAGAACGAGAAACGAGTCGGAATCGGCGTCATAGGCTCCCAAAGGAGAAATGTGGCCGCCGCCGCGTTGGCCAACCGCATCGCGCCGGTACGAAACGATCACGTAATCTCCTCGTCGCTGAAGGTTGCCGACCAGATCAGCCCGAATGTCTTCTTCCCTCTTGGCGTCATCGACAATGACCAGTCGGGTGGTCGCTCCATTCGCTCGCAGCATCTCGTCCAGCTGACGGACCTGATAGCCGAAGTCTCCGACCTGTTTTCCGTTGATGGTTACCGGCTCGCCAAGGACCTGCGCGCGCGTCTTTTGCCCTTTCGTTATCACGTTGTCCTGTGTAAAGCGCGGGATGGTCGGATCGAAGTTGCCGGGGATGTTCTGGAGATCCTCGGCGCGCAACCGCGAGCGATCGCGTGGCAGGTTGGCGCTGCGTTCGTTAACGGCGTTCAGTACGATCGCCGCGGACGTGGGGCCGCAGAACGTGGCGTTGGATTGCGGCTCGAACTGATTCGCGAGCGCCGGAAAGTCGACTTTGGCAGTGGAGCGGGCCAGACGGGCAAGCCCTTCATCCGACGAGAACGGCACGAGTTCGTAGACGACCGTCGCCGACGGGGCGTCCAGCGCGAACACCGCTGAAACCGGAGCGGTCGCCAGCAATAGCGCAAGCGCGAGACGTGCGGCAAGTCGGAAGGTTGGTGCTGGCATTGCGGCAGAGGCGGCGAGATGCAAGCGTGCCAGACTCTTTTGGACTACCCGGGACATGACGGGTTTCTCGCTTTCCGTCCGCCTCAGGCCGAGCCCGGCATCATCCCAGCGGCACCGTAAACGAGAAGGTCGAGCCGCTTCCTGGCGTGCTCTCGACCCAGATCCTGCCACCGTGGAGCTCGATGAACTTCCGCGAGATCGCGAGTCCCAGCCCCGTTCCCTCGACTTTCTTCGAAGCCGCCCCCACCTGGCGGAATTCCTCGAACACCGCTTGCTGCTCCTCGGGTGCGATGCCAACCCCGGTGTCGGTGACCGAGATCTCCGCTACGCCGTCGTTGACGGCGGCGCGCACATCGATCTTTCCTCCTTCGGGAGTGAACTTCAGCGCGTTCGAAAGAAGATTCAAAAGGACCTGCTTTACCTTGCGCTCGTCGCCGCGAACGATTCCGAGGCGCTCGTCGACCTCGCGCCCCAGGCCGATTCCGTGCCTCTGCGCGCGCTCCCGCACGAGGAGCAGCGTGGTGTCGATGGTGCTCGGCAAATCGAAATCGCTGAGCTCCAGCTCCATCCGGCCTGCCTCGATCTTCGACAGGTCGAGGATGTCATTGATCAGTGATAGCAGATGTTGTCCCGACTGGAGGATGTCGTTGATGTATTCGGCCTGCTTTTCGTTGACCTCGCCGAACATTCGCTCCGCCAGCACCTCGGAGAAGCCGATGATCGCGTTGAGCGGCGTTCGCAGCTCGTGCGACATGTTGGCCAGGAACTCGCTCTTGTGGCGGCTTGCGGTCTCGAGCTGACGACTCTTGAGCTCGATCTCGCGATAGAGCCGCGCGTTCTGGATCGCCAACGCCGACTGCGTGGCGAAGGTTCGCAGCAGGTCGATGACCTGCGCTGCGAACTCGCCGGCGCGCTTCCGGATGACCACGAGGCCGCCAAGCAGGTGATCTTCGCGCAGCAGAGGAACGGCGAGAACAGAGCGGTATCCGTATCGGAGCAGGATCTCGTGAACGCGGCTTCGGTAGCTGCCCGCGTCCGCGATGTCGTTGAACTGTACCGGTTCGCGTATCGTGGCCATGCGGCCCACCGCCCCCTCACCCTTCGGGATCGGTGTCGCCTGAAGCGCCGCGACGAGCTCATCGGGCAGGTTGCTCGTCGTGCGCAAATGAAATTCCTCATGCGCTTCGTCGTACTCTTGGATGGCGCCTCCGTCCATGCCAGTGAGCTGTATCGCCCGTGACGCGATCGTCGAGAGCACCGTTTCGAGGTCAAGCGTCGAGCTCACTGCCTGCCCCACCTCGCCGAGCGCCTTCAGCTCTTGAACCGATCGCGTCAGTTCGGTCGTCCGCGCGTCCAGCTCGGTGAACAGTCGTACATTCTCAATGGCGATCACGGCCTGGTCGGCAAACATCCGCAGCAGCGCGATCTGTTTTTCGGGGACCTGCCCGGGCTCCGGCCGAGCCACGGTGATGGCACCCAGCGCTGTCCCGCCGCGCACCAGAGGGATCGCCGCCACGCTTCGGAAACCTGCGGCAATGAGCGGAGGTCTGACCTCGAACTCCGGGTCCTCGAGCACATCGGGAATCACGACGACGCTCCGTGTCAGGATGGCTCGGCCAGCCGCGTTGTAGCGCCCCGGCGGCCTGGGATATCGGCCGCGCACGGCGTCAGCGCCTTCCACGGTTACGTTGGACATGGCCGCTACCCGGATCAAGTCGCCATCGAATCTGGTGACGACCGCCGAGCTGGCGCTGCACAGCTTCAGCGCTGCCGCTGCGATCGTGTCGAACACCGGTTGCACATCGCGCGGGGATTGGCTGATCACGCGCAGGATGTCACTCGTCGCGGTTTGCCGCTCGAGCGCCTCCTTCGTCTCGTTGAACAGCCGCGCATTTTCGATCGCGATCGCCGCCTGATCGGCAAAAGTCTTCACCAGCGCGATCTGCCTCTCCGTGAATGGCCGGGCCTCCATCCGCCAGAGCGCGAGCGCCCCGATCGCACGATCTTCCCGCAGCAATGGTATCGACAGGACGGCGTGGTGACCGAGCCGCCTTTGCACGTCGCGACTGATCGGAAACTCCTCCGCCGGCACCAAGGCGAGATCTTCGACGTGGACCGCAACGTGGTCGATCACCGCGCACCCCGTGACCCAGCCGCGCGTCAGCGGCATGGAATCGCCAAACTCGACGGCTCCGTCGGTAATGCCAAAGCGCGGGCCGGCGCGCAGCTTGTCTCCCTCAACCAGGAAAATGTTCGCGCCCGTGGCTTCGCACAGTTTCATCGCGCGCTCCACGACTGCGCTCAGCAGCGGCTCGACATTGCCTTGCGAGCTGGCAATCATCCGCAGGATTTCACCCGTCGCGGTTTGCTGCTCTAGCCTTTCCTTCGTTTCCTTGAACAGACGCGTGTTCGCGATAGCGATTGCCGCCTGCCGCGCGAAGCTCTCTACGAGCGCCACCTGCTCGGGTGAGAAGAACCCAGGCTCGCGGCGGAAGAGGAGGATTGCACCGTAGGCATCGCCTTCGTGCATCAACGGCACGGCGAGCACGGCACGAAGCCCAAGCCGTCGCGCGTTTATTGCGTCTGGGTACTCGCTGGCGAGCAGGGGAACGACATCGTCGTGATGAACGGTTGCGCGGTCGAGCACTGCTCGACCAACGATAGACGTTTGTTTCAGCGCGACCGGAATCGAGCGCGCGGGCGGTGAGCCATCCAGCGAATAAGCGGCCACGGCCCGCAACGTGTCGCCTTCAACGAGCAGGACCCGTACGAACGGCGCTTCGCAGAGCCGAGACGTCCGTTCGGCAACAGCGTCGAGGACCACCTGCACGTCGCCCGGTGAGCTCGACATGATCCTCAGGATCTCGTCGATCGCTCTCTCTCGCTCCAGCGCTTCCGCCAGGCGACGCTCGAAATCCGGACTTTTGCTTCCGTGCCGCTTTCGGGAGACAGCAGCCCTGGCTCCGACCTTTGGAGGTTTTGCCCCCTGCTGCACCGGGCTT
>DASSGI010000147.1:0-8890 GCA_035857655.1 Casimicrobiaceae bacterium
CTTCTCGCGCCCGATGATGCGCAACTTCTCGCGGTGCGCGTAGTAAGTGAGCGCCTCGACGACATCGGAGCCCGCATGCACGAAATCGCGATGGAGCTGCGTGACGACCTCCGGATGTTCGAGCACGACCTCCGGCACGAACGCGCCGGCCTGCAGATAGCCGCGGCGTTCGAGCTCGAACACGTAGCCTTCGGCGCAGATTACCGGCCCCTTGTCGAGGCGGTCGAGAAGGGAGGTCCGCGGCGAGGTCGGTGAGGTCATGGCGCTTCGATCAGGGGACTCGAAGCCCGCGACTATCTCACGTTTGCCCCGGCCGGCCAACAGCGAGGCGCGTCCCGAGCGCCGCGACTATCCGCCCGACTTGGCTTCGAACGCCGTGCACCAGCCGTCACGCCGGATCGGCCCTTCGACGAGCGAACATTGGCCCGAGTCGGCATTCGGGCTGTCCGGCTTGAAGAACTTGCACTCGCCGCATTCCTTGCCGTTGTGGGGGTGCTCCTGATACTGCAGCTCGCTCTTGGTTGCCTTTGCGGCAACCGATGCGCTGCGGCCCGCAACAGTCGCGACGATGATGATCGCGGCAAGTCTCGCGCCGCGGGCGATGGCCGCGCGACGGCCCGAGTCGATCGAGGATCTCATATCATCCACCAGACCAGGAAGTACAGTGTGTTGTTGTCCTTGGCGTTGCGCCCGAAGCCGTCATAGTTCGACCGGGCGCCGTTGAACGTGCGGTAACCCGTGTACTGCAACGCCAGCCGAAGATCGCGCCGCGGCAACCAGTCGAGCTCCGCGATGTAACCGCTGCTCTTCGGACTGGCGTTCACGCTTCCGGTCGCGGGCGCGCCGGTGTTGTAGAGCAGGTCGTCGGCGCTGCCTGTGGTCCGGAAATACTGGAGCGTCGCGCCGTATTTGGCGTCGTAGTAGTACGTCGCCTTGCCTCGGAATGTGTGCAGGCTATCCGTCGGGTTGCTCGATCCGCCTGCGGCGTACGTCGCCGTGAGGTCCTGGTGCTCGTCGATCCAGTTGAGCTGCGCCGAGAAGCGGTGGCGATCGCCAACATACTGGTATTGCGCGTCGATTCCGATATCGCGGAAGCGGTCCGTCGGGCCGGTCGGATTCAGGCTGTCCGAGAATTTTTGCGCGACGAGACCATAGGTCCCGATCATCGCCGAGTGCGTGCCTCCCTCGGATACATGCTGCAGGGCAACCCGCCAATAGGGGGCACCTCCGTCGAGAACGGCGTCGGTCGTCTTGTCGGTTCCGGCCCGGAAGATGGAGAACGCACCATCGGCGGTGCGATAGCCGGCAATTTCGGTGTAGAGCGTGCTGTTCCACATCGCGTAACCGCCGAGTCCGACGACCTGCTGTCCGAGCCCGCCATCGATCAGCGCCGCAGCGTTGGGTGTGACCGCGACGCTCGACGAGGCGAACGGAAAGCCCCATGCTGGGGTCGTGTTGTAGATGTCGGAAACCGTCGGATTGTTGTTGACCGTGAGGCCGTAGGAGATGTCGAGATCTTTGCCGCTGCCATGGTGGGCCGCGAAGCGCAAGTCGACATTGTCGACGGAGCTGTGGTGCGCGACCCCGTCGTATGTCCATTGAATGAACGTGCCGAAGTGCTCGACGATGCGTCCTGCAACGAATACGGACAGTTGCTGCAGGACGAAGTCGTCGTTGCGCGGAAAATCGGCCCCGCTGGCGTTCGAAGTGTTGCTCGTATGGGTAACGGACCCCTGCAGCATTCCTGCCACAGGAATCAGCGGGGGCGTGTCGTCGCCGGTCGGCAAGAGCGGGCGCTCGCCCTTGGTCTCCTTCAGCAGAGTGTATCCGCCTAGCTTGAATTGCCGACCCACGCTCGTAAGCTCGGGCCAGCTGAGGTGGCAGTTCGTGCATTCCAATCCCGTTTGGCGCGCAAAGCTGGGTACTCCGAGTGCGGGCCCGAAGTTCGAAAGCAAAACCGCCCCCGCCATCGCAGGCAGCAGCCTGGATTTGAGATGCATCGTCGCACCCCGAGTCTGTTGCGAACGCTAACAGCACGTGCACAACGCGCATTCCGAGGCGGGCGCCTCTGGCCGCCGACGAGGAGTTTGTCGAGGCCATCGGGAATACGTCGATGGACAAACCTGTGTGCCTTTGAAACACTTGCCGGCGTTCCCCGGGGCAGTCGATGGAAACGCTGACGTTCATTTTGCACAACCTCCCGGCGATCGGTGAGCGCACGCTCGAGCATCTGTCGATCGTCAGCGTCGCCGTCGGGGTTGCAATTGTCACGGGCGTACCGCTGGGGATCGCGATAACGCAAAGCCGGCGTGTTGCCGACACGGTCCTCTACCTGGGCTCGATCATGATGACGATTCCGTCGATCGCGCTCTTCGGTGTGCTGATCCCGATCCTGTCGAAGATCGGGCACGGCATCGGCTGGCTGCCGGCGGTGATCGCCGCGATGGTCTACGCGCTGCTTCCGATCGTCCGCAACACTTACACGGCGATCCGCAATGTCGATCCCGCGCTGCGCTCGGCGGCGATCGGAATGGGAATGTCGGTTCCGCAGCGGCTCGCGCGCGTCGAGATTCCGATCGCGATGCCGGTGATCATCGCGGGAATCCGCGTCGCCGTCGTCATCAACATCGGCGTCACCGCGATCGCCGCCTACATCGGCGCCGGCGGTCTCGGCACGTTCATTTCGCGCGGGATTTCGCAGACCGATATCCGGCAACTGCTGACCGGCGCACTGACGCTCGGGTTGCTCGCGATCGCCTGCGATTATTCGCTGCTGTGGCTGCAGCGGCGCCTCACGCCGAGGGGCGCGAAGGCGCGTGCAGCCTGACCATGATCCGCCTCGAGTCGCTCACCAAGGTCTACGAGACGGCGCAGGGTCCGCACACTGCGGTCGATCGCGCGAGCTTCGAGGTCGGCGACGGCGAGACCTGCGTGCTGCTGGGGCCGTCGGGCTGCGGGAAGACGACGACATTGCGGATGATAAATCGCCTCGTCGCTCCGACCTCCGGCAAGATCGTGATCGCGGGACGCGACACCGATACCGTCGATCCGGTGCAACTGCGGCGCACGATCGGCTACGTGATTCAGCAGATCGGGCTCTTCCCCAACATGACGGTCGCCGAGAACATCGGCGTCGTGCCGCGACTTCTGGGCTGGGACGTCGCGAAGCGCCGCCGCCGCGCCGAGGAGCTTCTCGCGATGCTCGCGCTCGAGCCCGCGCAGTTTCTCGACCGTTATCCGAACGAGCTGTCGGGCGGACAGGCGCAGCGGATCGGTGTCGCGCGCGCGCTCGCCGCCGACCCGCCGGTGCTGCTGATGGACGAGCCGTTCGGTGCGCTCGATCCCGTGAATCGCGAAGTGATCCAGGCGGAGTTCCTCCGGATGCAGCGGACGCTGCGCAAGACGGTGCTCTTCGTGAGCCACGACATCGACGAAGCGGTGAAGATGGCGGACCGGATCGCGATCTTCCGCGCCGGGCGCCTCGTGCAATTCGCGGCGCCGGACACGATCCTTGCACATCCGGCCGACGATTTCGTCGCGAGCTTCGTCGGCAGCGACCGCACGCTCAAGCGGCTGCGGCTGATTTGCGTGCGCGAGGTGATGGTCGCAGGTGCCGGGGCGGCGGCAGCGATGAACGGCCCGGCCGTCAAACCCGACGACGATCTGCGCCGTGTCGCGACGCTGTTCCTCGAGCACGGCGTGGGCGAGCTCCCCTGTCTGGGCGCCGATGGCCGCGTCATCGGGCACGTTACGCGCGAAGCGGTTGCGGCGCGGCTTGCCGCAGAACCTGATGATGGAGGCCGCGAGTGATTGGAGCGCGAACTGCGACGCTCGTCGCGCCGCGCCACTCGGTGATGCCGCCGCTCGTGCTCGGTGTCATCGCGTTCGCGATCGGCTGGGCGCTCTACGCGAGCGGTCTCGGCGCCGACATCCTTCGCTACAAAAAGGACATCGTCTATCTCGTCAAGCAGCATCTGATGCTGGTCGGCATCTCGGGCTCGGCTGCGATCGTCAGCGGCGTCGCGCTCGGCGTCTGGCTGTCGCGGCCGTCGATGGCGCGTTACGCCGAAGGCGTGATCCAGGCCGTCAACATGGCGACGTCGATTCCGACGCTCGGCAAGCTCGCGCTGATGATGAGTCTCCTGGGCATCGGCGCGCTGCCGGCGATCGTCGGCCTGTGGATCGCGACGCTGCTGCCGATCATCCGCAACACGTACGAAGGAATCCGCGCCGTGCCGGAGCACCTGCTCGACGCCGCGCACGGAATGGGAATGGGCCCGCGCGCGATCCTCACGCGCGTCGAGCTGCCGAACGCGCTGTTCGTGATCTTCGCCGGCGTGCGCACGGCGATGGCGGTCAACGTCGGCACCGCGCCGATCGCTTTTTTGATCGGCGGCGGCGGCTTGGGCGAGCTGATCTTCACCGGCATCGATCTCCAGGAGCATGGCATGATGCTCGCCGGCGCAATCCCGACGGCGCTCCTTGCCGTTGCCGTGGATTTTTTGTTCGGTCAGGCGCAGTATTGGCTCGTGCCGCGCGGCGTGAATCCGCTGCGGAACAGCTGAAAATTTCAACGCGTGAGGAGGGGAGAGATGAAACGGTTCTCGAGCGGGTGGCTGGTCGGCGCGGCGCTGGCGATGCTGTGCTGCGGCAGCGCCGTCGCGCAGACGATCGTCGTCGGCGGCAAGGCTTTCACCGAGCAGCAGATCATGACGGCGATGACAGTCGCATTGCTCAAAGCCAAGGGCTTCACGCCGGAGCGCAAGGCCGGGATGGGAAGCGCCGCGGTGCGCGCTGCGCTCGAGAACGGTCAGATCGACGTGTACTGGGAGTACACCGGCACGGCTCTCGGCGTCTTTCACAAGCTCACCGACAAGTTTTCGTCTGCCGACGCCGCGTACCAGAAGATAAAGGAGCTCGACGCCGCGAAGGGCATCGTCTGGCTGAACATGTCGCCGGTCAACAACACGTACGGCTTCGCGATGAACAAGGACGATGCGCAGAAACGAGGGCTGGTGTCGATGAGCGACCTCGCGAAGGCGATCAACGGCGGCGCGAAGCTCACGTTCGCGTCGAACGCCGAGTTCTATGCGCGGCCCGACGGGCTTCCCGGGTGGCAGAAAGCGTACGGGTTCGAGTTCGAGCGCGACAACGTGAAGCGGATGGATACCGGGCTCACGTACTCGGCGCTCAAGGACCGGCAGGTCGACACCGCCGTCGTGTTCGCGACCGACGGCCGCATCCCGGCGTTCAACTTCGTCGTGCTGAAGGACGACAAGAACTACGCGGCGCCGTACAACCTGACACCCGTCGTGCGCAAGGAGATCCTCGACAAGAATCCGAAGATCGCCGATGCGCTCAACAGCGTTTCCGCGAAGCTGAACGACGAAACGATGGCGAAGCTCAACGCGAGCGTCGACGTCGACAAGAAGACGCCGGAGGAGGTTGCCGAGGGCTTCCTCAAGTCGAACGGGCTCATCTGAGAGGCTCCGAAACGACGACGCGGCCCATGTAGGACGTGCCCATGGCCGAAGGAGATCGCGACACGCGCGCCGCGGCGAAGTCTGCGGGACGTGCACCGCGTCCGGCGAACGCGTCCGCCGGTGTTTGCGAGTTCGTCGGCGATCTCGCCTTTCGCGATTTGCCCACTGACGTCGTCGCGCAGGCGCAGCGCTGCCTGATCGACCTGATCGGCGTTGCCGCCGCAGGAAACCGAACGCAGGCTGCGGCGATCGCCGATGGCTACGCGGCAACGCAAATGTGCGGCTCCGACCGCGATGCACGAATCCTGTTCGACGGCCGGCGCGCGAGTCTCGCCGGTGCGGCGTTTGCCGGAGCGTCGACGATCGACGCGATCGATGCGCACGACGGTCATCCGCTCACCAAGGGGCATGTGGGCGCCGCGATCTTGCCCGCGCTCCTCGCGGTGATCGACGGCGCGGAGAGCGGCGAGCCCGCGGCCGCCGTCGACGGTCGCGAGATCCTGACCTCGCTCGTCATCGGCTACGAGATCGCGACGCGCGCCGGAATCGCGCTGCACGCGACTGCACCCGACTACCATTGCTCGGGCGCATGGAACGCGCTCGGCTGCGCGAGTGTCGCGGCGCGTCTTCTCGCTCTCGATGCGGCACGAATTCGCGAGGCGCTCGGTGTCGCCGAATACTTTGGTCCGCGCGGCCAGATGTTGCGCACCTGCGATTCGCCGACGATGGTGAAGGACGGCACCGGCTGGGGCGCGCATGCGGGGGTCAGTGCGGCGCTGCTTGCGCGCGAGGGTTTTACCGGAGCGCCCGCCGTCACGGTCGAGCGCGAGGATGCGCGCCAATTCTGGGGCGATCTCGGAACGCGCTGGCGGATTCGCGAGCAGTACTTCAAGGCGTACCCGGTGTGCCGCTGGGCGCAGCCTGCGGTGGAGGCGGCGCTCGCGCTGCAACGCGCGCACAAGTTCGCCGCGAGCGAGGTGACGACGCTCTCCGTCGAGAGCTTTCGCGAGGCGATCGCGCTAGGCTCCGCGCGAGCGGTGGCGGCAACGACCGAGGATGCGCAGTACAGCCTGCGGCTTCCGATCGCCGCCGCGCTCGTCTTCGGCGCTATCGGGCCGGCAGAGGTGAGCGCACCGAGGCTCGCCGATCCTCGTGTCGAGCGCTTGCAGCGCGCGATGACGCTCACCGAAGATCACGCGTTCTCGCGTCTCTTCCCTGCGGAGCGCTGGGCGCGCGTGCGCGTCACGCTCGCGGACGGACGTACGCTCGCGTCCGAGCCGGCCGTGGCGAGAGGGAGCGCCGAGAATCCGCTTCCGGATTCGGAACTGCTGGCCAAATATCGCAGCTATGCCGAGCCGGTGCTCGGCAAGGCGCGCGCGGCGCGAATCGAGCACGCCGCGCATCGACTCGCCTCCGAGCGGATGGAGCTCACCGAGCTGCTCGACGATCTCCTGCAACCGACCGCATGACGAACAAACCTCCCGCATCCTCGAACTACGTCATTATCGGCGCCGGCATCCACGGGTTGTCGACGGCGATGCACCTCGCGCTGCGGCTCAACGCGCGCGGAAAGAAGGTCGGCGCCGGCGGAACGCGAATCGTCGTCATCGACAAAACGGGAATCGGCGCGGGTGCATCGGGGATCGCATGCGGGGTGGTCCGCAACAACTACTACCAGCCGGCGATGCGCGAGCTGATGGCGCACTGCGTGACGGTCTGGGAGAGCGACGCGGACGCCTACAGCTATCACCCCGTCGGCTACATGCAGATCAGCCCCGAAGTGATGCACGCGCAGGTCGGCACGATCTACGAGCAGCAGAAGGCGATCGGCTACGAATCGGTGTTCGTCGAAGGTGAAGCCGAGTCATGCAAGTACATGCAGGGCATCTTCCACGACTGGCAGGCGAAGAACATCACGTCGGTGCTCCACGAGAAGCGCGGCGGCTACGCGAACAACATGGCATCGCTCGCCGGGCTCGCGAAGAAGGCGACCGCGGTCGGCGTCGAGATTCTCGACGGCGTTGCGGTGACGGGCTTCCGCTCCGGCAACGGGACGACCGCGATCACGGCGGTCGAGACGTCGGGCGGACCGATCGCATGCGACGAGGTCGTCGTCGCCGTCGGGCCCTGGATCAATTCGCTGTGGAACATGCTTTCCTTGCCGAAGGCGATCGCCGTCAAGGGACGCGACGGCAAGGTGCACGAAGGCGTGCGAATGTGGCACTACATGGCACTGCAGGAAGGCACGCTCGGCGTCGATCCGAATTACCAGAAAACGAACGACGGGCGCATGCCGCCCGTGCTTCACGTCGACACCGACGCGCCGCTGCATTCCGATCGCGACGGCCGTCTGCTGAGCGACAAGCTGTGGGGGATCTACTACAAGCCGGACTTCCACTTCGGCGGCGTGCAGGGCGGAGCGATGCCGATGCCCGTCGAGCGCGAGCCGGACCAGGTGCGCGTCGATCCGTATGGACCCAAATCGCCGGAATTCGTCGTCGACGACAATTTCGCCGACATGTGGACGTCGGCTCTCGCGTTCTGCCAGAAGCGCTTCGAAGGGCAGCACGCGAAATACCGCAGCACCGAGCCTTCGGGCGGCATCGGCTGCTTCACTCCCGACAGCTTCCCGGTGTTCGACCGCTTCCGCGACAACGTGTACGTGATCGCCGACTCGAATCACGGCTACAAGATGATCGGTGTCGGCGATCTGGTCGCCGACGAGCTGCTCGGAGCGCGTCGCGCGCTCCTCGATCCGTTCCGCTTTTCGCGTTACGCGTCGGGCAAGCTGCACCCCGTCAGCAACAGCCCGTTTCCGTGGAGCTAACGGCTCGCTTGTTTCTTGTACTGGCGCTGCTCGGCGCCGGATTCGCGTTCGGCGCTCCGACCAAAGGCGCTCCGTCGCATCCGCCGTTCAAGAATTGCGCGTGGGAGCATCTCGAGGACGCGGGCGTCGGACTCGCCGCGTGGGTGCAGCGCTGCGACTACGGCTTTCGCAAGATCGACTTTCTTTTCGTCGGCCGTTCGCTCGCGATTCGCTACTCGGACGGCGGCGCACCGGACCCGCTCGTCGACGTGATCGACATGCTGCCCGGCGAATCTCCCGAAGCGAGCATCAGGCGCCACTTCAACGCGCACACGGAGAAGGCGATCGCCAGCCGGTGTGTTCTATCGACCTATCGCGGCGCGAAGCCGCCGTCGGGCGCCAAGCTCTACACGTTCGGGCCCGACGCGAAGTACGCCAAAGAGCTCAAGGCCAAGGAAGATCCCAACGAAGTCGGTGACCCGCCGTGCGGCGATTGGGGCATCGCTCCTGATGGAATCCAGTACTACGAGGTCCATCCGGCCAGCAAGGCACGCAAAGTGCTGTTCGTCAGGATCGGCCAGGACGAGCCGCTGTTCGACGA
>DASSGI010000148.1:0-4522 GCA_035857655.1 Casimicrobiaceae bacterium
GGCAACCCAGCTCGGCTCGCGGATGATCGGCGATCTCACCGTCGGGCTCCAGACGCCTAGCTACGCCGGCGTCCCGATCCTCAAGGGCGACGAAGCGATCGGCGTGGTCGCGCTTTATGGCGAGAACGAAGACGCATTCGCCGATTCCGACGTTCGGCTCCTTTCGACGCTCGCCAACGCAATGACCGTCGCGCTCGAGAACGCGCGGCTCTTCGACGAGACGCAGCGCCTCTTCAAGGCCGAGCAACAGCGGGCGGCAGAGCTCGCGATCATCACGAGCGTGCAGCAGGCGCTTGCCGCCGAGCTCAACATGCAGGGAATCTACGATGCGGTCGGCGACAAGATCCGCGAGATCTTCAACCAGGCCGATGTCGGCATCCGGATCTACGATCCGCAGACCGACCTGATGCACTATCCGTACGTCTACGAAGGCGGACAGAGGATCGAGATCGCCTCGCGGCCGCTGAGGGAACGTGGCTTCGCCGGGCATGTGATGCGCACGCGCGAAACGCTCGTCATCAAGGAGAAGATGGACGAAGTGTCGGCGAAGTACGGAAGCTTCACGCTCCCCGGCACGGCCGAAGAGAAGTCAGCGCTGTACGTGCCGCTGGTCGTCGGCGAGCAGGCGCGCGGGCTCATTAGCCTGACGGACACGGAGCGCGAGCATGCGTTCAGCGATTCCGACGTTCGCCTGCTGCAGACGCTTGCAAACAGCATGAGCGTCGCGCTCGAGAACGCGCGGCTCTTCGACGAGACGCAGCGCCTCTTCAAGGAGAGCGAGCAGCGGGCAGCGGAGCTCGCGATCATCAATAGCGTGCAGCAGGCGCTCGCCGCCGAGCTCAACATGCAGGGGATCTACGACGCGGTCGGCGACAAGATTCGCGAGATCTTCAACCAGGCGGACGTTGGAATTCGAATCTACGATCCGCAAACGGACCTGATCCATTACCCCTATGTGTTCGAGGCCGGGAAGCGCCTCGACATTCCATCCGAGCCGCTCGGCGGCCGGGGTATCGGCTTCCACGTCCTTCGCACGCGCGAGACCGTCGTCATCAACGAGAACATGGCTCAGGCGGTCGAGAAGTTCGGCAGCGAGATCGTGCCGGGAACGCAGATGGAGAAATCGGCGGTCTATGTGCCGCTGATCGCCGGCGATCAGGCGCGCGGGCTCATCAATCTCATCGATCTCGAACGCGAGCACGCCTATAGCGCATCGGACGTCCGTCTGCTGCAGACGCTCGCGAACGCAATGAGCGTTGCTCTCGAGAACGCGCGCCTCTTCGACGAGACGCAGCGCCTCTTCAAGGAAAGCGAGCAGCGCGCCGCCGAGCTTGCGATCATCAACAGCGTGCAACAGGTCCTCGCCGCCGAGCTCAACATCCAGGGGATCTACGACGCCGTCGGCGACAAGATCCGCGAGATCTTCAATCGCGCCGACATCAACATTCGCGTTATCGACCCGCAGACGAACCTCCTTCATTTCCCGTATGTTTACGAGGACGGCAAGCGAATCTCGATCCAGCCTCGCCCGCATTCGGACAAGGGGTTCGCCGCGCATGTGCTGCGAACCCGGGAAACGCTCATCCTCAAGGATATGGCGAGCGACCGCGTGAAGTATGGGAGCAGCGTGCTGCCGGGCACGACGATGGCGAAGTCCGCGATCTTCGTTCCGCTGATCGCAAGCGATCAGGCGCGTGGCGTGATCGAGCTCGGCGACACCGGGCGGGTGGATGCGTTCAGTCCCTCGGATGTCCGGCTGCTGCAGACGCTTGCCAGCAGCATGAGCGTGGCGCTCGAGAACGCCCGGCTGTTCAACGAGACGCAGCGCCGAACGCGTGAAGCGGCGGCGCTCGCGGAGGTCGGCCGCGACGTCTCGTCGACGCTCGATCTGCCGACGGTGATGGATCGGATAGCGCGGCACGCGAAGGACCTGCTGGTCGTTCACAACAGCGCGATCTTCCTGCCCGCGCCGGGAGGGCGCAGCTATCGCGCGATCGTCTCCGTCGGCGACATCTCGCAGGCCCTGCAGGACACCGAAATCGAAGTCGGCGTCGGCATCATCGGCAGCATCCTCCAAAGCGGTCGCGCCGAATTCATCAACGACACCGGGGCCGATGCGCGGGCCAAGCACATCGCTGGCACAGACACCCATGAGGAGGAGCGGTTGATGGTCGCGCCGCTGATGGCCGGAACCGCCGTCAAGGGCGCGATGGCCGTCTGGCGGACCGCCGGCAAGACGTTCGAGCAGACCGACCTCGACTTTCTCGTCGGATTGTCGCTGCAGGCGACCGTCGCGATCGAGAACGCGCGCCTGTTCGCGGAATCGCAGCAGCGCGCCGCCGAGCTCGCCACGATCAACACCGTGTCGCAGCAGCTCTCGGGCAAGCTCGACCTCGTCGCGCTGCTCGAGCTGGTCGGCGAGCAGGTCCGCTCCGTTTTCCGGGCCGACATCGCGTACGTGGCGCTCGTCGATCCACGGCGCAGACGCATCGACTTTCCGTATCAGTACGGCGACGAGATCAAGCCGCTCAAGCTGGGCGAGGGACTTACGAGCCGGATCATCCAGACGGGCCAGCCGCTCGTCCTTAACAGCGAAGACGATCGACAGCGCCTCGGGCTCGGCAAGGGCGCCGTCGGTCGGCGGTCGCTCTCGTACCTCGGCGTTCCGATCAGCGTCGGCGACACGTGTCTCGGAGCGATCAGCGTGCAGAGCACGAAGATCGAAGGCGCGTACGATCCCGACGACGTGCGGCTGCTCGGCACGATTTCGGCGAACGTCGGCGTCGCGCTGCAGAACGCGAAGCTGTTCCAAGAGGCGAAGGAGGCGCGCGCGGCCGCCGAGGCGGCGAACGAGGCGAAGTCGAGCTTCCTCGCGACGATGAGCCACGAGATCCGCACGCCGATGAATGCGGTGATCGGGATGAGCGGGCTGCTTCTGGACACGCCGCTCAATGCCGAGCAGCACGACTACGCGACGACGATCCGCGATTCGGGCGATGCGCTGCTCACGATCATCAACGACATCCTCGACTTCTCGAAGATCGAGGCGGGGCGGATGGACATCGAAGCGCATCCGTTCGATGTGCGCGAGTGCGTCGAGTCGGCGCTCGACCTCGTGAGCGCACGCGCCGCCGAGAAGAACCTCGACACCGCCTACCTGTTCGAGGGCGAAGTTCCGCCAGCCGTGCAGGGCGACGTGACGAGGCTGCGGCAGATCTTGCTGAATCTGCTGTCGAACGCCGTCAAGTTCACCGAGGCGGGCGAAGTCGTGCTGAGCGTCACCGGGGGTCCCGTGGTGAGCGGAACAGTCGAGCTCACTTTCGCGGTTCGCGACACGGGGATCGGATTGTCGGAAGACGGCATGAGTCGCCTCTTCCAATCGTTCTCGCAAGCCGACTCGTCGACGACCCGCAAGTACGGCGGTACGGGTCTCGGCCTCGCGATCAGCCGCCGTCTTGCCGAGCTGATGGGTGGACGGATGTGGGCGGAAAGCCCGGGCCTCGGCGAGGGCTCGACATTCTCGTTCACGATCCAGGCGCCGATTGCGGAGCTTCCCGCGGCGAGCCGTCGCGATTTCGTCGGCGAGCAGCCGGCGCTCTCGGGAAGACGGATGCTCGTCGTCGACGACAACGCCACGAACCGGAAGGTGCTCGTGCTGCAGGGCGCGAAATGGGGGATGATCGTCCGCGATACCGAGTCGCCCGACGAAGCGCTCGAATGGCTGCAGCGCGGCGACGCGTTCGATCTCGCGGTGCTCGACATGCACATGCCGGTGATGGATGGCACTGCGCTCGCGAAGAGGATGCGCGAGCTGCGGCCGGGCTTGCCGCTCGTCCTGTTCAGCTCGCTCGGCAGGCGCGAAGCGGACGACGCGTTGTTCGCCGCGACGCTCGCGAAACCGATCCGCCAGTCGCAGCTCTTCGACACGCTGGTCAATCTGCTCGCCGTCGAAGAAGCGCCGAAGGCGGCAGCCGCGCCGGTAAAGCCTTCGATCGACCCCGACATGGCTGCGCGCCATCCGCTGCGGATCCTGCTGGCCGAGGACAACGTCGTCAACCAGAAGCTCGCGATGCGGATCCTGCAGCAGATGGGCTATCGCGCGGACCTTGCATCGAACGGCCTCGAGGCCGTCGAGTCGGTCGAGCGGCAGCCCTACGACGTCGTGCTGATGGACGTGCAGATGCCCGAGATGGATGGGCTCGAAGCGTCGCGCCGGATTACGCGGCGATGGCCGGCGGCACGACGTCCTCGAATCATCGCGATGACGGCGAACGCGATGCAGGGCGACCGCGAGCTGTGCCTGCAGGCGGGGATGGACGATTACCTGACCAAGCCGATTCGCGTCGACAAGCTGATCGAGGCGCTCGGCAACGTGGTTGCGCGCAGTGACCGCTGAACTGACTCAACCGCAGAGCCCCCGGCGGCGCAAAGCGCCGTCGCGTCAGCGTCCGCGCAAGCAGGCGGCCGCTCCTGCGAGCGCGCTCGCGATCATCGACAGCATCCAGCAGGGAATGGCGCGGTC
>DASSGI010000149.1:0-7666 GCA_035857655.1 Casimicrobiaceae bacterium
ATCGTTCTTGCAGGCGACGACCACGGCGCGAAATCCTCGACGCTCCCGCATCAATCGGATCACCAGTTCTCCGCGGCGATGATGCCGGTGCTCTACCCCTCGTCGGTGCAGGAGATCCTCGACCTGGGATTGCACGGCTGGGCGATGTCACGCTACTCCGGTTGCTGGGTCGGCTTCAAGTGCGTCGCCGACACCGTCGAGAGCTCGTCGTCGGTCTACATCGATCCCGAGCGCACGCAGATCATCGTTCCCGACGACTTCCCGCTGCCGCGCGACGGCGTCTCGATCCGCTGGCCCGACGGCTTCCTCGAGACGGAAGCGCGGATGCAGGACTACAAGGTCTATGCGGCCTTGCACTACTGCCGGATCAACAAGCTCAACCGCATCGTCATCGATTCACCGAAACCGCGGCTCGGCATCATCACGAGCGGCAAGAGCTACCTCGACGTGCGCCAGGCGCTCGACGACCTCGGGATCACCGAAGCCGACGCTGCCGAGATCGGGCTGCGCGTCTACAAGATCGCGATGACGTGGCCGCTCGAACCCGAGGGCGTGCGTCACTTCGCCGAGGGGCTCGAAGAGATCCTCGTCGTCGAGGAAAAGCGGCAGATCGTCGAATATCAGTTGAAGGAGCAGCTCTACAACTGGCGCGACGACGTCCGCCCGCGCGTGATCGGCAAATTCGACGAAAAGGGCGAATGGGTGCGCCCGCACGGCGACTGGCTGCTGCCGGCGGTCTCCGAATTGACGCCCGCGATGATCGCGCGCGTGATCGCCGGACGGATCCGTCGCCTGAACCTCCATCCGCGCGCGATCGAGAAGCTGAATGCGCGCGTCGACTGGATCAACGCAAAGGAAGCAGCGCTCGCGAAGCCCAAGGTGACGCTCGAGCGGATCCCGTACTTCTGTTCGGGATGCCCGCACAACACGTCGACCAATGTCCCCGAAGGAAGCCGCTCGACGGCAGGGATCGGCTGCCATGTGATGGCGATCTGGATGGATCGCGGCACCTCGACCTACACGCACATGGGCGGCGAAGGCGTGCCGTGGATCGGGCAGGCGCCGTTCACCGAAGAGAAGCACATCTTCGCGAATCTCGGCGACGGCACCTACTACCACAGCGGAAGCCTCGCGATCCGCGCCGCGGTCGCGGCGAAGGTCAACATGACGTACAAGATCCTCTACAACGACGCTGTCGCGATGACGGGCGGCCAGCCGGTCGACGGACCCATCTCGCCGCAGCGCATCGCGCAGCAGGTCGCGGCCGAGGGCGTCAGCAAGATCGTCGTCGTCTCCGACGAGCCCGACAAATATCCGTCCGGCTATTTTGCGAGCAACATCGAGATCCACCATCGCGACGAGTTGGACGCGGTTCAGCGCAAGCTTCGCGAGACGCCCGGCTGCACGGTGCTTCTCTACGACCAGACGTGCGCTGCCGAGAAGCGCCGCCGCCGCAAGCGCGGCACATACCCGGATCCGGCAAAGCGGGTCGTCATCAACGAGCTGGTCTGCGAAGGCTGCGGCGACTGCGGTGTCAAGTCGAACTGCGTGTCGGTCGCGCCGCTCGAGACCGAGTTCGGCCGCAAGCGCACGATCGATCAGAGCTCGTGCAACAAGGACTACTCGTGCGTGAAGGGCTTCTGCCCGAGCTTCGTCACAGTCGAAGGCGGCAGCGTGCGGAAGCCGAAGAAGGCCGAAGCCGGCGAATTCCCCGAGCTTCCCGAGCCGGCGCATCCGGAGACGGGCGTACCCTACGGGATCGTCGTCACCGGCATCGGCGGCACAGGCGTCGTGACGATCGGCGCGCTGCTCGGGATGGCGGCGCATCTCGAAGGCAAGGGCTGCAGCGTTCTCGACATGACGGGGCTCGCGCAGAAGAACGGCGCCGTCGTCTCGCACGTGCGCATCGCCGACCGTCCCGAGCAGATCCACGCGACGCGTATCGCCGCCGGCGAGGCGAAGCTCGTGCTCGGTTGCGACATCCTCACCTGCGTCGGGTACGAGCAGCTCGCGAAGATGCAGAAAGGCGTGACGAAGGCGCTCGTCAACAGTGCGCTCGTGATGCCGGCCGGATTCACGCGCAATCCCGACCTCGCGTTCCCGCTGGGCTCGATGGAGCGCGAGATCGTCGACGCGATCGCGCCGGGCGACGCCGAGTTCCTCGACGCGACGAAGCTCGCGACGGGACTGATGGGCGATTCGATCGCGACGAACCTGTTCATGGTCGGGTTCGCGTACCAGCGCGGGCTGCTGCCCGTCGGCGAGCAGGCGATCCTGCGCGCGATCGAATTGAACGGCGCGGCAGTCGAGCCCAACAAGCAAAGCTTCCGCTGGGGGCGCCTCGCTGCCGTCGACCCGGCACGCGTGTCGGCGGCGGCGATTCCGACGGCGCTTCCGGAATCGCAGCGCCTGTCCGGATCGCTCGACGAGGTCATCGCGCGCCGCGCGGAGTTCCTGACGAGCTACCAGGACGCCGCGTACTCGAAGCGCTACACCGATCTCGTCGCTCGCGTACGCGCAACGGAATCAGCGAAAGTACCCGGTTCGACGGCGCTCACCGAGGCTGTCGCCCGCTACTACTTCAAGCTGCTCGCGGTGAAGGACGAATACGAGGTCGCGCGCCTTTACGCGGAGACCGATTTCGCAGCGCGCGTCGCCGAAGCGTTCGAGGGCGACTACAAGCTCACGTTCCACCTCGCGCCTCCTGCGTTCAACAAGCCCGATCCGAAGACCGGCGAAGCGAAGAAGAGCACGTACGGCCCGTGGATGATGGGAGCGTTTCGCGTGCTTGCGAAGCTCCGGCGCTTTCGCGGCACCGCGCTCGATCCGTTCAACCGGACCGAGGAGCGCAAGACCGAGCGCGCGCTACCCGGCGCTTACGAGACGATGCTCGCCGAAGTCCTCGCGGCGCTCGCGCCGCACAATCACGAGCTCGCCGTCGAGCTCGCAGAGATTCCGGAACACATCCGCGGCTACGGGCACGTGAAAGATCGTCACCTCAAGGCCGCGAAAGCGAAGGAAGCGGAGCTCCTGAGCGCGTTCCGGAGTGCGACTCCGGTCGGACCGAAGACCGTCGCGCTCGCCGCGGACTGATCGGCCTCCCGGCAATTTGTCAACATTGTTGACAAATCCGGCGGCGGCGGCTCGCGCTACGCTGCGGTGGCGAGCGTCTGCCGCTCGAGCACCTCGAACGGCATCCAGCTGAATTCGCCCTGCTCCTCGATCGGCTGCTTCAGGCGCAGCGTGTGGCGCGCGCCGCCCGCGCGAAGCGTGACTGCGCGGTTCTCCTCGAACTCGCCCGCTGGAACGATCAACGTCTTGAACGGCAGCACCGGCTGACGGCTGCTCGATGGGAGGAACAGCACGGCAAACCGCCGCTTGTGCCGCTGCGCGGGTTCGGGGCCCGGCGGCGCCTCATCGTCGATCAGCGTCGCAACGACCCGTCGTGGATCCTTGCCGATGAACTCGACGCCGAGGTCCAGATTGTCGCCGAGGGCTCGACCGCGCCTGCGCACGATCACCAGCACCCAGGGCGTCATCTCGTGCTCGCGGATCGCGATCAGCGTGCCCGGCGTGATGCCGTTCATCGTAACTGCCTTGCCGTGCAGCCGGCATCCCGATTCACTGCGATCGCGCACTTCCCACATCAGCTTGGGGACGACCACCGGCGGCGAGTTGGGGGCGGAGATCGTGAGATCGCTGTCGCCCGTCGCCGCGGATTTCTCGACGATCGCTCCCTTGACCGTGATCGTGATTTCCTCGACGTCCGGCGTGACCGTCGGATCGAGCAGCGCGGTGCGCTTCTGTTCGTTGCGGAGCATCCGCGCAATATGGCTGAGACCGACGACCGCCTGCACGACCAGTGCGACCGGCTTTCTCTCGCCGCGCCGGTCGATTCGCGGCGGCTTCGGCGAATAGACGCTGCGCAGCTTCTTTAGCACTTTGACCCGATTGCCGCGTCCGATCGTCGTCGGCGGCCCGCCTTCGCTGAGCGTGCCGGCGCGACGCGCAGCGACTTCGACATCGATCCGCTCGAGCAGCGGCGTCGGGTCGAGACGAAGGACGCGAAGCGCCCCGGGTTCGGCCGCGCGAACGAGTCCCTCCGAGCTGTCGAGATCGACGACGAAGTAATCGCCGGCAGTGGCGCCGGTCGAGCGCAGCGATGTCAGCGTAACGCCTTCGTAAGCGGTCGGAAGCCACTGGTTGACCCAGAAGGCGTCGTAGGGCGAGAAGTGGCCGGCATTCATCAGGTCGAGCAGCAGCAGGTGCACATACTCCTGCTCGATCGTCGTCTCGACGGCGGCCAGCTCGTGGCTTCGCCGAACCTCCTGCCGAACGTCGAGCAGCCGCTGCGAATGCGCGTACTGGTAGGCCTCGTGGAGCTGCGTCCATGTGCCGGTGTCCGACGGCCCGTTGTCGAGCGGCGCGAGCAGGAACTCGACCTGGCGATGCTCGAACAGCCGCATCAGGAACAGCGGGGTGAAGTCGCGGGCGGCGCGTGGAAGCACGTCGTGCTCGAGCTGGCGCAGGATCTGGCCATAAGCCTTCGCGAAATCCTGCGCGAGGTCGCGTGCCGACTGCCAATGGCGGCGCTCGATCGCCTGCGTCGGCGCCGTCCGGTTCGTGTAGTTCACAAGCAGCACGTCGGCGAGATTCCTGGACCGGCGGTCCATCAGAATCAGCGCACGCAGCCGCTCGACGTTCGGATCCTCGCCATGGCCGAAATCGGCCAGCGCGTCGCTCACCTTTCTCTGGGCGCGGATCGGATCGAAACGCGGCAGTATCCGCCAAAAATCGTCGACCGCCGCTACGCTTACGAGCGGATCGGTCGGATCGGAGCCGGCGGGAGCGGTAAATCCGAACATTTTGTCAGCTGCCTCGGGAAATTCCCCTCCGATGTGGCGCATAAGTCGTGCCAACGTCCCGGACAGCCCTTTCGGCTCGGACGATCAGAAAGCGACGGCCTGGCGTCCTTTCAGCGCAAGGATCCGACGCGCGTCGTCCGGAGACGCGATCTCGAGCCCCATCCCTTCGATGATCTGGCGGACCGCGCGGACCTGGGCTGCGTTCGACTCGGCGAGCTTGCCAGGGCCCAGCCACAGGCTGTCCTCGAGGCCGACGCGCACGTTGCCGCCCATCGCCGCCGACATCGACGCGATCGGCAGCTGATTACGGCCCGCGCCGAGCACGCTCCAGCGGTAGCGGTCGCCGAACAGGCGGTCCGCCGTGCGCTTCATGTGCGCGACGTCGTCCGGATGCGGGCCGATGCCGCCGAGGATCCCGAAAACGCTCTGGATGAAGAGCGGCGGCTTGACGACACCGCGGTCGAGAAAGTGCGCGGCCGTGTACAGGTGGCCGATGTCGTAGCACTCGATCTCGAAGCACGTTCCGTTGTCGGCGCACGAGGTGAGGATGTACTCGATGTCCTTGAACGTGTTCTTGAAGATCCGGTCCTCCGACCCCGCGAGGTAGGGTCGCTCCCAGTCGAACTTGAACGTCGGAAAACGCTTGAGCATCGGGTAGAGGCCGAAATTCATCGAGCCCATGTTGAGCGAGGCGACCTCGGGCTTCAACTGCAGCGCCGGCTGCAGCCGCTCCTCGATCGTCATCGTCGCCGCGCCGCCCGTCGTGAAGTTGATGACGACGTCCGAGCGGCGCGCGATGTCGGCGGCGAATTCGCGGAAATACTTCGGATCCTGCGTCGGGTGCCCGTCGACCGGATCGCGCGCATGCAAATGCACGATCGCTGCGCCCGCCTCGGCGGCTCCGACTGCAGCATCGGCGATCTCGCGCGGCGTGATCGGCAGGTGCGGCGACATCGTCGGCGTATGAATCGAGCCGGTCACCGCGCATGTGATGATGACTTTGCGTTTCTCGCTCATGACGTCGTTCTCCTCTTTGTCGCGCCGGAATCGCGTTGCGATTGCTCGCGCTTGTGCGTGGCGAGCGCCATCAGGCGCAGATCGCGCCAGCGCATCCTTGCATCGATTTCGGGCGCGCTCGCCGGCAGCGCCAGCGCCGCGGCCACTTTCGCCGCATTCGCGGCATCCCATACGTCGGGCGCGGGCGGCGCCGAGGCGAGCCTTCGATAGAAGCCGCCGTAGCGCGCGCAGTAGTCGGCCACGCCGCCCGGCGCGTTGAGCTCGATCGTCGCGAGGGGTCCCATGAACGACCAGCGAAGCCCGAGGCCGTCGCAGACCGTCTTGTCGAGATCCTGCGGCGAAACGAACCCCTCGCCGACGAGACGCAACGCCTCGGCGAGCAACGCACCCTGCAGCCGGTTGAGGATGAAGCCGTCGATTTCGCGACGCACGACGATGGGCACCTGGCCCACGTCCGCATAGACGCGCTGCGCCCGCTCAATCACCGAGGGTGACGTCCACGGCGCGCCGCAGATCTCGACGACCGGTACGAGGTGCGGAGGGTTGACCGGATGGGCGACCAGGCAGCGCGCCCGCCCCGGGAGCGTCTCGGTGAACCGCGATGCCGGGATCGCCGAGGTCGAGCTCGCGAGCACGGCGTCGGCCGGAGCGAGGCGGTCGACCAGCGTGAACGCCTCGCGCTTCGCCTCGAGCATCTCCGGAAGATTCTCCTGGACCCAATCGGCGCCGGCGACCGCCTCCTCGACCGTACCGACGTAGTCGATTCGCGCCCGCGCCGCGACTGGATCGCCGACGAGGCCGAATTTCGCCTGCTCGTCGAGGCTTGCCGCGATGAACGCCTGCGCGGAACGAAGCTGCTCCGCGTCGCGGTCGTAAGCGCGCACGCGCCACCCCGCGCGAGCGAACACCATCGACCAGGCGCGGCCGATCAGGCCGGCGCCGATCACTGCTACGGTTCGTTCCATATCCTCACATCCAGAGCACGCGCCGGCGCAAATCGAGGTCGTCGCGCAATTCCAGTGCCGCGCCCTGGTGCACGACACTTCCGCGCTCCAGCACGTACGCGCGATCGGCTAGCGCAAGCACGAGATCGAGATTATGCTCGACGATGACCATCGCGACCTCGCCGCGCAGCCGGTCGAACGTCTCGAACAGCTCCTCGACAACCGCCGGGGCGAGTCCTTCGAACGGCTCGTCGAGCAGCAGCACGCGGACGTGGCCCGACAGCGAGCGCGCGACGGCGACCATCTGCTGCTCTCCTCCCGAGAGGTAGTCGGCCGGCGTGTCGAGGCGCGGGGCGAGCTGCGGGAAGAACTCGAGGATCTTGTCGTCGGTCCATGCGACGCCGGCTCCGCCGCGGCGCCTGAGACGGCCGAGCTCGAGGTTCTCGCGCACGCTCATCCCGGCGAACAGCCCCCTCCCCTGCGGCACGTAGCCGACGCCGAGGCGCGCGATCTCCGCGGCCGGCAAAGCATGGAGATCGTCGCCGCCGAGCGTGATTCGCCCCTCGCTCGCGCGCGCGATGCCGATGATCGTCTTGAGCAGCGTCGACTTCCCTGCGCCGTTGCGGCCGAGCAGCGCGACGATCTCGCGCTCGCGCGCGACGAGCGACGCCTCGCGCAGAATGTGACTCTTGCCGTAAAAAGTCTGCACCCGATCGACCGTCAACAGCGCAGCTCCGGTGTCCGGCGTTTCGCGCGCGCGCGCCGCGGCAGTGAGCGCGGCGGTTCCCGTGCCGATGTAGACATCCTGCACGGCCCGGCTGCTGCGCGCGTCTTCGGCCG
>DASSGI010000150.1:0-3991 GCA_035857655.1 Casimicrobiaceae bacterium
GATGCGCGCAACTATCATTGATTATGTGAACTCTACGCGGGCCATGCCCGCTCCATTATCTCCGCGAAACCGGTGCTCGCGGCGAGATTGCCGAACGCGCCGCCGGCGAACGACGAAGCCCCGAGCCTCGACGAACAGAACGCTTCCGCAACGTATTCCGGCGCGAACCGAACGAGGAGGGCGGCTTGCATCACGATGGCGATCGACTGCGCCACGCGGCGCGCCTGTCCTTCGAGGTCGTCCGGGCGCCGGAGTTCATCCTTGAGGCGGGCGGCAAGGGCATCGAGGCGGGCGTCGCGCCCCAGCGCCGGCTCGACTTCCGCGGCGAGCGCGTCGAGGCACTGCGGCTCTCTCGCGATTGCCCGCAACACGTCGAGGCACATGACGTTGCCGGAACCCTCCCAGATCGAATTGAGCGGCATCTGGCGGTAGAGCCGTGGCATCGGACCTTCCTCGACGTAGCCGTTGCCGCCGAGCGCCTCCATCGCTTCGGCGGCGGGCGCGGGTCCACGCCGGCAGACCCAGTACTTCGCCGCCGGGGTCAGTACCCGGCGCAGCAGCGTCGAATGCGTGTCGGTCTGCGCATCGAACGCGCCCGCGAGGCGCATCCCCAGCACGGTGGCCGCCTCGGACTCGAGCGCGAGATCGGCAAGGACGTTGCGCATCAGCGGCTGATCGGCGAGCTTGCGTCCGAACGCGTAGCGATGCCGCGCATGATGGATGGCCTGCGACACGCATTGACGGATGAGCCCGGCGGTCCCGAGCACGCAGTCGAGCCGGCAATACGTTCCCATCTCGAGGATGATCGGCACGCCGCGTCCTTCGTCGCCGACGAGCCACGCGCGTGCGCCGTCGAACTCGACCTCGGAGCTCGCGTTCGACCGGTCGCCGAGCTTGTCTTTGAGGCGCTGGATCCGGATCGCGTTTTGTGCGCCGTCGGGCGTGAAGCGAGGCAGGAAGAAGCACGACAGCCCGCCCGGCGCCTGCGCGAGGATCAGGAATGCATCCGACATCGGCGCCGAGAAGAACCATTTGTGGCCGACGATCGAATACTCGCGCTCGCCAAGCAAGCTGGCCGTCGTCGTGTTGGACCGAAGGTCGGAGCCGCCCTGCTTCTCGGTCATTCCCATGCCGAGCGTTACGCCGCGCTTCTGATCCGCGGGAATGAAGCGCGGATCGTATTCGGTCGAATAGATTCGCGGCAGCCACGCCCGCGCAATCGCGTCGTCGCGAACGATCGACGGGACGACGGCATAGGTCATCGTCGTCGGACAGAGCGTGCCGTCCTCGATCTCCGCATACATCATGAAGAGCGCCGCGCGCTTCGCATGCGCTCCCGGTCCCGGCTGCGCCCATGGACCGGCAGAGACGCCGTGGCGCTTGAGATACGCCATCAGCTTGTGATATGCGGGGTGGAACTCGACTTCGTCGCAGCGCCGCCCGCTGCGATCGAAGAGCTTCGCTGTTGGCGGGTTCCGGTTCGCGGCGACGCCAAGCGCGATCATTGCGGCGCTGCCCAGCTCCGCGCCGCGCTCATCGAGCCAGCTTGCGGCATTGGCGGCGCCCTCGCGGGCGATCGCTTCCCTCAGCGGCCGATTGCGATCGAAAAGGTTGTAGTTCTCGAGCGGCGGGGCCTGGTTCGACACGTCATGCGTCGAAGGCATCGTCCGTGCGCTCAATCCGGTGCGCTCACGTGATCCGGTTGTACCACAGCAGCGACAGCAGCGCTCCGACGAGAAGCAGCATCGCCGCAACCGCCGCGAAGATGAACGTGACCTCGGTTTCCTTGCGCTCGAGAATGAGCTTCGCGTTGAGGCTGTCGTAAACCTTTTTCAAGTCCTCCGCCGTCCCGGCATGGAAGTATTGGCCGCGCGTGACGTCGGCAATCGCCTTCAGCGTCTCCTCGTCGAGGCGCACGTAGACCGACCAGCCTTCGAAGCCGATCGTTCCGCCTTCGACGGTGCCAAAGCCGACGGTGAACACGCGAACGCCATGGTCGGCGGCCCATTTCGCGGCGTCGAGCGGATCGGGGCCCGTCGTGCGCCGTCCATCGGAGAGCAGAATGATGACGCCCGACGTGTACGAGCCGGGTGCGACCGGCTTCGCATCCTTCGCATCCTTCCCTTTGGAGTCATCCAGGGGCGACGGTCTCTGCCGCAGCACCGGCTGCGATCCGCTCGAGAGCCCGCCCTTGAAGACGAGCGACTCGAGGTCGATCCCGGCCTCGGGGAAGAGCGTCGCGAGCGCGAGGTAGAGCGCGCTGCCCGTCGCGGTGCCGCGCTGAAGCTGGAACCGATCGATCGCGGCGAGGAGATCCTCCTGGTTCTGGGTCGGCGTCTGCACGAGCGACGCGGTTGCGCCGAACGCGACGATCGCGATCCGCGCATTGGGCGGATGTTGCTCGATGAAACTCTTCGCCGCGAGCTGCGCCGCGGTGAGACGGTTGGGGTCGACGTCTTTCGCGCCCATGCTGAGCGAGACGTCCATCGCAAGGACGATCGTCTGCACCTCGGAGGGCAATGTGATGACTGCGCTCGGCCGCGCGATCGCGATAATCGCCGCGATGAGGGTAAGCAGGAAGAGAAGAGGCGGAATGTGCCGGCGGATCTGCTGCCCCGGGCCGAGCGCCTCGCGCATCAGGGTCAGGCTCGCGTAGCGAAACGCGCCGTGCTTGCGCCTGCGCAGCAGCACCACATAAGCCGAGACGAGCACTGGCACGGCCAGCAGCCATAGCAACATCTCGGGCCAAAGGAAGCTCACGAACTCTGCCTCATCGATTGACCGGCGCCATTCGACCCCCCTTACGCCGGTCCGCCGCGAACGACTCCCCTTGCGGACAACCGCACCCCGCCGCTGCGATGCCACAATGTTGCCTGAAACTGGACGGTCGCGTCCATCGCCGCTTGTCCGACCCGCTCCGACCCATCGTGGAAAGCCGCAAGTGAAGCTCTCGATTCTCGACCAATCGACCTCCGCGAAGGGCCGGACTCAGGACGTCGCGATTCGCGAGACTCTCGCACTCGCCCGCCATTGCGAGGCGCTCGGCTACCATCGCTATTGGGTCTCTGAACACCACAACACCGACAGCATCGTCGGCACGGCGCCCGAAGTGCTGATGGCGGCGATCGCTGCGACGACGACGCGCATTCGCGTCGGCAGCGCCGGCGTGATGCTGCCGCACTATTCGGCACTGAAGGTCGCCGAACAGTTCCGTGTGCTCGAGGCGATCGCCCCCGGACGGATCGATCTCGGCGTCGGGCGCGCGCCCGGATCCGACCGGCTCACCGCGTTTGCGCTCAATCCACAAGCGAACGCTGCCGATACGTTCCCGCAGCAGGTGCAGGAGCTCGACACGTGGATTTCGGGCGAGCCGCTGCCCGAAGGCCACCCGTTTCGGGCGATCAGCGCGAATCCGCGGGGGCCGACGCGTCCCGAACTGTGGATTCTCGGCAGCTCCGACTACGGCGCGCAGCTCGCAGCGCATTTCGGACTTCCTTACGCGTTCGCGTATTTCTTCACCGAGGGCCGGGGCTGCGACGAGGCGATGGAACTGTACCGCCGCAACTACCGGCCGAGCGCGCGCCATCCAACGCCGCAGGCGACGATCTGCATCTGGGCGCTTGCCGCCGACACCGAGACCGAGGCGCGGCGGCTCCTCGCGACGCGTGAGCTCTGGCGCGTGGGCGTCGACGTGGGCGTCCGGAACGCGCTCGTCGAACCCGACGAAGCGGCTGCGTATCCGTACTCCGCCGCCGAGCAAGCAGTGGTCGAGGCGTTGCGTCGCCGCGCGCTCGTGGGCACGGCCGACCAGGTCGCGACGCGAATGACCGCGCTCGCCCGCCGCTACGACCTCGACGAGCTCGTCGTCGTCACGTGGACGTTCGACGCGGCACCGCGGCATCGTTCGTACGAGCTCCTTGCGAAGGCCTTCGGCCTGAGCGGAAAGTAGGGTCAGAGACGACTTTTGCGTAGCGCTCTTCTGCGCGAAGAT
>DASSGI010000151.1:0-2365 GCA_035857655.1 Casimicrobiaceae bacterium
AAGATCGCGCCCGCGACCGCGCCGATCGCGAGCACGCCGCAGACCGCCGCGATCTGCCGAGCGCGGACGAGCGCCTTGCGCGTCGCGCGCTCGCGCTCGCGTTGCGCCACGAGCTTGCGTTCCGCTTCATCGCGCGCCTCACGCTCGAGCCGAAGGTCCCGGCTCGCCTTGACGACGCCGCAGAGGACGTCGTGCGTGAGCTCGACGCGACGAACGTCGAGCCGCTCCTCGATCCGCAGCAGCCGCCGATCGACGAGCTTCGCGAGCGTATCGGGCGGTGCGCCGACCGCCGCGAACGCCTTGCGGACGCGCTCTTCGGCCAGGCTTTCGCGGAAGCCCGATTCCGTCAGCATCTCGTCTTCGATGAACTTGCGCACGCCCGGCGGCTGGTCGCCGACGGCGCGCTCGTAAAATTCCGCGAGGATCGTGTCGCGCGAACCGGCGAGGAGATCGGCGGAGATCTCGCCGCGGCTTTGCGCGATCCGCGCGTTGTTGAGCTCGCGACAGATGAGCGACAGCAACGACGGCTCGACCTCGGCGTTCCTGAGCTCCGAGCCTCCGGCAATGAAGCGGACGATCGCCTCGGCCACTTCCTCGGACACGAGCTTGCCGCCGGGCTTCAGCACTGCGGCGAGCGCCTGCTCGCCGGTCATCCGCGCAAGGCGCATCCGGTTCTGGGTGATCGACGGCATGATCGCCTTCACGCTCTCTAGATGCGCGAGATAGTCTTCGCGGAGAGCGATCAGGATCCGGTAGTCCTCGCGCGTGAAGTCGAAGCGCTCGACGACGCCCTCGTCGGTGTCCATCCTTGCTTCGAGCGCTTTCGGCGCGCGGTTCTCGACGAGATCCGCGAGGTCTTCCATGAATTGCGCAGCGCGCTTCCTGCCGAAATCGTCGCTCTGCGCGAGCGTGAAGATCTCTTCGAACTGGTCGAAGATCAGGAGCGGGATCAGCGTCTTGCCGGAGGTATCGCGCAGCACGTCGTCGCGATGGTGCAGGAACTCCCACAGTGACTCGCCGGCGACGGCGACACCCGGCTGCGTCCAGGTGCCGGAGGCCTCCGTTGCGCGGAAGATCGCCTGCTTGATCTGCTCGGAAGGTTCGGGCGTGTCCGGCGAGTAGTCGAGCCGGACGTAAACGGGGCAGTAGCCTTCGGGCCGGAGCCTCGGCACGATCCCGGCGCGCAGGATCGACGTCTTGCCCAGACCTGATTGGCCAAAGAGGATCGTGAGGAGCTTGCGCTGGACGCGCCGCGCGAGCTCGGCGACCTCTTCTTCGCGGCCGTAGAAATATGCGCGGGTTTCTTCGGTGAACGACGCGAGGCCGAGCCAGGGATGCTGCGGATCGACCGCGGATCGCTCGGCCGATGCCCGGCGGTCCGTGCCTTCATCCATGGCGCGCTGCCAGCAGATCCTTGAGTCGGCCGGCGAACTCGGGTGTCACCTCGCCGCCCGCGAGCCGCGTGAAATGCACGGCCTTGAACTTGTCGGGCACCTGCGCATTGCCGCCGTCGGTATCGTCGATCGTCACCGGCATGACGAACAGGGCACCTTCGGCGATGTTGCGCGCGCGGTCGATCGCATAGCTCCATTCGCGCCGGAAATAGCCTTCGAGGCGCCGCTCGGTCGTCGCCGAGACGATCGGGATGAAATACGAGCAGCGCGCGATGTTGCGCTGGATCTTGCGGTCGTAATCGTCGCCGCTTTCGAGCCGCTCGACATCGAACCACGTCTTGACGCCTGCCGCGTCGAGCCCGGCTTTGAGCTTCTGGACGGCGGCGAGGTCCTCGCGCGCGTAGCTGATGAACACCGCGTTGTCCGGCATCTCGCGCTCGGGCGGCAGGAAACGCTGTGGCGCCGCGCCGAGCTCGATCACCTCGCCCGGGCCGCGACGCGTCTTCCACCGCCGGTGGAGCTCGTCGACGAACTTCTCTGCGCCGCTGTAGACTCGCGTGCGCAAGCTCACCTGCTGGAGGAATGCGAGCAACCGCTGGTCTTTGCTCGAATGATTGTCGGCGAGCACCTCGCCGACGTCGCGCGGATCCGAGAGCCGATGGCGCTTCGCCATCCGCAGGAAGAGCCGGGCGAGCCAGTTCGTGAAGTTGCTGCCGATGAACAGCAGGTGATTGTGCTCGAGCTCGTGGAAGAGCTTCTCCGGCGTCAGGTGCTCGCTTTGCAGCGCGCAGACGAATTCCAGCGTGTCCTCGTCGGAGATCACGTAGGTGGGCGACGCCGAAAGACGGCCGAGCAGGTGATAGAGCACGGGCCGCTGCATCCGGTCGCGCTCGGTCGTGAGGTCGGCGACGCGATTCGGCGCGTACGCAATCACCTCTGTCGACTGCGCGCCGCCGAAGCGCTCGTTGTTG
>DASSGI010000152.1:0-4320 GCA_035857655.1 Casimicrobiaceae bacterium
GTGTAACGCCAACTTGCCGCTGTCGGGAGACCGCTCCGGCGCTACGGGGCCGATTCGCCGAGCGCCGCCGAGAGCTTCGCGACGGTCGCCTTCAGCGCCTCGACCTCGTCGGCGAGATGCGCGATCTGTGCCTCGAGCGCCGCGATGCTCGGCGCCGCCGTGTCGATTGAGGTTTCGCTTGCGCCGCGTTGCGTGGGAGCGCTCGCCGACGGTGCGCCCGAAAGAAGATGCGCCCAGCGGGCTTCGCGCTCGCCGGGCTGCCGCGGCAGCAGGACGACCAGCGCCCCGTCCTGCCGTGCGGCGAGCTCGTGCAGAAACGCCTCGGCCGCCGACGTATCTGCGAATCGATGCAGGCGATCGCAATTGATCCGCAGCTCGCCGACCGTCTGCGGCCCGCGCAGCATCAGCACCGTAAGGAGCGCCACCGCTTGCGCGGGGATCGCGAGCACGCGGCCGACGTTCTGCGCATAGCGCATCACGCGGCCGCCGCTCGATTCGACGACGAGCGTCAGCGATTTCAGCCGGTCGATTGCCGCCTGGACTTCGGCCTCGGTCGCGTTGAGCACCGGATCGCGGCTCGTCTTCTGGTTGCAGCCCGCAGTCAACGCGAGCAGCGTGAGCGGGTACGTATCGGGTACCGTATGCTGCTTTTCGACGAGCACGCCGAGAACGCGCGTCTCGACGAGCGAGAGAGTGGGAAGAGTCATCATCGATGTCGGGATCGGCGCGCGAGGCTTCGCAGGCGCGAGTTTGGCATTGCTGCTATCGTTGCGCTATCCGGGCTCTCGCGAGCCACCTTTCATCGATACCGACAGCCGGGCACCCGCCCGCGACAACGATGGCCCAATTGCCCGAAGTCACCAACATGGCGCTGTTCTGCGATTTCGAGAACATCGCCCTCGGCGTCCAGGACGCGAAGTACGACAAGTTCGACATCGGCAAGGTGCTCGAGCGCTTGCTGCTGAAGGGCAGCATCGTCGTGAAAAAGGCGTACTGCGACTGGGAGCGCTACAAGTCGTTCAAGGCGCCGATGCACGAAGCGTCATTCGAGATGATCGAGATTCCGCACGTGCGCCAATCCGGGAAGAACTCCGCCGACATCCGGATGGTCGTCGATGCGCTCGACCTCTGCTACACGAAGGCGCACGTCGACACCTTCGTCATCATCTCGGGAGACTCGGACTTCTCGCCGCTCGTCTCGAAGCTCCGCGAAAACGACAAGACCGTGATCGGCGTGGGGGTCAAGAACTCGACTTCGGACCTGCTGATCGCGAATTGCGACGAGTTCATCTACTACGACGACCTCGTCCGCGAGAAGCGGAAGACGGCGGCGCGCAAGAGCGGTGCGCGAGCGCCGGCCGCGCCGCCCAAGGCTGCGGCGAAAGCCGAAACGCAGCCGGCAACGTCCGGAAAGAGCGACGAAGAGCGCCGGCACGAGGCGCTCGACCTGATCGTCGGAACCGTCGAGGCGCTCGTCTCCGAGCGGGGCGACGAGGAGAAGGTGTGGGGCTCGATGGTCAAGCAGGCGCTGAAGCGCCGCAACCCCGGCTTCAACGAGTCGTACTATGGATTCCGCTCGTTCAATGGCATGCTCGAGGAAGCCGAGCGTAGCGGGAGCCTCAGGCTCGAGCGCGACGAGAAGTCAGGAAACGTTCTCGTTCGGCTGCCCGCGAACGGCGACTGATCGCCAGCCAGCGCAGCGATCGACGTCGGCAATCCCCTTGAAAAAAATAGGCATTCCTCGCGAGCCGTAACGTTCCTCCACTGCGCGACCTGTCGCCCGTGCAGGACGGTCATTCGAGGGGATTGGATTTCGTCGCGGCGAGGCGTAACGTCTTGATCGAGGATGGCGGAGTCCCCAATTGCAGTGATGGGGTGCGAAGCCAGAATCCGATGTCCACCGTTCGACCTGCGGCCGTCGCCGGCCTTTTCTATCCTGGAGTGCCCTCGGCGCTCGCGGCGGACGTGCGTACGCACCTTGCCGCGGCCGCGATACCCGGCAGCGACGTTCGCGCAGCACCGAAGGCCATCATCGTTCCGCACGCCGGGTATGTCTACTCGGGGGCGATCGCCGGCCATGGCTACGAACGCCTCACGGCCGCGCGCAAGACGATTCGCCGCGTCGTGCTGTTCGGGCCGGCGCATCGCGCGTGGGTGAGCGGGCTCGCGCTTCCCTCCGCGCGGGCATTTGCGACGCCGTTCGGTGAAGTCGCGCTCGATGCCGAAGCCGTCGCTCGGGTGCGTTCGCTGCCGCAGGTCTTCGTGAACGACGGCGCGCACGCGCAGGAGCATTCGCTCGAGGTCCAGCTTCCGTTCCTGCAGCGCATGCTCGAAGATTTTCGGATCGTGCCTTTCGCCGTCGGTGACGCGAAGCCCGCGGAAGTCGCCGCGGTGATGGAGTTGCTCTGGGGCGGCGACGAGACGTTGATCGTCGTGAGCTCGGATCTCTCCCACTACCATCGCTATGACGATGCGCGCTCGATCGACCGCACGACCGTCGACCGGATCCTCGCGCTATCACCGGATCTCGATCACGAGCAGGCGTGCGGAGCAACGCCGATCAACGGGCTCATTGTCGCGGCCCGCCGCCATGGATTGCGCCCGGAGCTCCTCGACCTGCGCAATTCCGGCGACACGGCCGGAGACAAAGCGCGCGTCGTTGGTTACGCATCGTTCGCATTCGGCGCGCCGCGATGAGCGAGCCTCCAACGACGCCTGCGCCGGCCGCGCGCGAGGATCGCGAGCTCGGCCGCGCGGTCATCACGATCGCGCGCTCCGCAATCGCCGAGCGTCTCGAGCTGCCTCGTGCCGGCGAACCGGATGGCGCGTTCCTCGCGCAGCCGGCGGCGACTTTCGTGACGCTGCACGCGCACGGCGAGCTGCGCGGTTGCATCGGTTCGCTCGAGCCGGTGCGCCCGCTGCGCATCGACGTGCGCGAGAACGCGATTGCCGCGGCGTTCCGCGATCCGCGCTTTCCGCCGCTCGCCGCACGGGAGTTCGACGCCACATCTGTCGAAGTGTCGCTGCTTTCGCCGCCTGAAAGGATCCTTGTCGCCGACGAGGAGGATCTCGTTCGCCGACTGCGCCCCGGCATCGACGGCCTCATCCTCGAGCACGACGGCCGGCGCGTCACCTACCTGCCGCAAGTCTGGGACGCGATCCCGGACCCGCGCGATTTCCTGGTGGCGCTGAAGCGCAAGGGCAGCTGGGCGGACGGCTTTTGGAGCCTGCGGATGAACGTTTTCCGCTACGGCGCGACCAAGTGGACGGAACGAGAGTTCCTCAACTGAGCAAGCGAGCACGATGAGCGACTTTCCCGGCCGCTGGTGGCACCGCCTCGACGATGGACGCATTCAGTGCGACCTGTGCCCGCGCGACTGCCGGCTGCATGAAGGCCAGCGCGGCGCCTGCTTTGTGCGCAAGCGCGAGGGCGATGCGATGGTCCTCACCACCTACGGCCGCTCGTCGGGCTTCTGCATCGATCCGATCGAGAAGAAGCCGCTCAATCACTTCTATCCGGGCTCCTCCGTGCTGTCCTTCGGCACCGCAGGCTGCAATCTCGCGTGCAAGTTCTGCCAGAACTGGGACATCTCAAAGTCGCGGGAGATGGACACGCTGATGGATTCGGCTTCGCCGGAAGCGATTGCTGCGGCGGCGGTCCGGTCGGGATGCCGGAGCGTCGCGTTCACCTACAACGATCCCGTGATCTTCGCCGAGTACGCGATGGACACGGCCGACGCGTGCCGCGAGCGCGGCATCCTCGCCGTCGCGGTGACCGCGGGCTACATCTCGCCCGAGCCGCGGCGCGAGTTCTACGCCAAGATGGACGCGGCCAACGTGGACCTCAAGGGCTTCACCGACGAGTTCTACGTGAAGCTCACGGGCGCGAAGCTCCAGCCGGTGCTCGACACGCTCAAGTATCTCAAGCACGAGACGGATGTGTGGTTCGAGATCACGACGCTCCTCATCCCGGGCAAGAACGACTCGCCCGAGGAAGTGCGCGCGATGTCGCAATGGATCCTGCGCGAGCTTGGGCCCGACGTGCCGCTGCACTTCACGGCGTTCCATCCCGACTTCAAGATGACGGACCTGCCGCCCACGCCCGCCGCGACGCTCACGCGCTCACGCAAGATCGCGATGGAAGAGGGACTGCACTACGTCTACACGGGCAACGTTCACGATCGCGAGGGCGGCACCACGTTCTGCCCCGGCTGCAAGTCGGCGCTCATCGAGCGCGACTGGCATCGCATCGAGTCCTATCGCCTCACTCCGGAAGGACACTGTCCCGACTGCGGCACGAAGATCCCGGGCGTCTTCGAG
>DASSGI010000153.1:0-6276 GCA_035857655.1 Casimicrobiaceae bacterium
GAAGAGAGTCGAAGCGCGTTCGCGCCGCGGCAACTCCTGTTCGCGCACGCGGCGCTCGCCGATCCGCGTCGCGGTCGCCTGCTGCACGATCAGCGTGCTGCGCGCGAAGGCTTCGAACTCGCCGGCGCCGACGAGGGGACGACGCGCGTCTGGATCAACGATTGGTCGCTCGCGCTCGCAGGCGATGCTTTCGTGGCGCGGATCGTCGCGCGGGAGTTCACGTTCGATCTGCGATTCACGCCGACGCAATCGCTCCTGCTCCAGGGCGACGCCGGCTTCTCGCGCAAAGGCCCCGCAGCTGCGCAGGCGAGCTATTACTACAGCGCGCCGCAGCTTGCCGTGACCGGGACGATCGCCGTCGGCGGTACGAGCACCGATGTTACCGGCACCGCATGGCTCGACCACGAATGGTCGAGCGAGTACCTCGCAGCCGAGGCTGCAGGATGGGACTGGATCGGCATCAACTTCGCGGATGGCCGCGCGATGATGGCGTTCCGGATACGCGACAAGGCGGGCGGACCATTCTGGGCGTCAGCGACGCTGCGAGGCGTCGATGGCGCGACTCGCACGTTCTCGCGCGACCAGGTAAGTTTTACACCGCTTCGCACGTGGCGCTCGTCGCGAACAGGCCTTTCGTATCCGGTCTCGATGCGCGTGACCGCAGACGACATCGACCTCACACTCGAGCCGCTCTTCGACGACCAGGAGCTCGATTCGCGCGCGAGCACCGGCACGATCTACTGGGAAGGCGCCGTGCGCGCGAGCATCGGTGCTCGTGAAGCTGGGCGCGGCTATCTCGAGCTCACGGGCTATGGCACGGCGCTGAGATTCTGACTCCGGCGGAGGCAGATCGCGCGTTGCTAGCACTGTCGAGCCTCGCGGCGTCCCGCTATTTGCCCTCCACGGGGTGACGGCGCTTCGCTCCGAAGCGACGAGCGGAGATCAAAATGCCCTTCGGGCACAAAATGTGCACTACCTTGTGTGTGCACTACCGAATGCGTTGAATCGACGCACAATTACCGCTCTGGTTGACCGCGCACAGGCAACCCGAAATACTGACGGCCTCGTCCCGATCGACGCACATTGCATTTTCGTACGCTCTGCCGATGTTGTCTCGCATTCGTCACTCCATCCATGGAAACGGAGATTGGCTCGCACAAGAGCCTGCCAACCCGAGTACACGTCGTTCCAATCGCCGTCGCCTCTTCGTCTTCCTAGGTATGCTACTCGTTGGCCTCGCAGTCAGTCTTACCTACGTGTGGATTCGCCCTCCGGAATATCGCGCGTCGGCTCGTGTAGAGATTACGCCGGCAGCCGCAGCAGCACCTTCCGCATCCGCCGAGGCGTCGCGGCCGTTCCTGACCGAAGTGCAGATCCTGACGAGTCGCCCGGTGCTGGAGGTCGTAGGAAAACGACTCGAGCGCGTGGGGCAGGATATCTCCGTTTTCGGAGCCGACGCTGCGGCTGGAATGCAAACGCATCTGGAGGTGGCAGCGGTTGCAGGTACGAATGTGGTCGAGCTCATCGCCACCGGGGCGACTCCGGAGCTTCTTGCGCCGCTCGTCAATACGACCATCGACGTCTATCGGGATCGCCTGGCGGACGCCTACGACGCTTCGTCGAGCGAGGCCATCGCGCGGGCCGACGAGGAGGTGAAAAAGCTCGATGCCAACGTGACGGCGAGGCGGCGCGCAATCGAAGCATTCCGGATTCGGTACAACATCGTCTCGCTGGAGCGGGACGAGAATCAGGTGCTCGCGCAAACGCGTAATCTCGCCGCCGCCCTCGGTCCAGCGCACCAGAGAGTTGCCGCTGCGGACGGCAATTTGCGTGCCCTCAACGAATCGATCGCCGCCGGTAGTGCCGCCGTCCGGCAACGAGATGAGCCAGCATTGGCGAACCTCGAACAGCGCGCATCGCAGATGCGCGCCGAATTGCGGGAAATGGAGCGCACCTATACCGCAGACTACATGGCCAGGGAACCAAAGGCGGTCGAGCAGCGCAAGCGGCTCGCGGATCTGGAAAGCCAGATTAAGGCACAGCGAGAAGAGAGTCAGAAGGCGGCGCTCGCCGATGCACGGCAGGAGCTCGCGATTGCAACGGCCGCGGTCAGCCGCATCCAGGAGCAGATCGCCTCCAGCCGCGGAGAAGTCGGGCAGTTCACGATGCGCTACAACGAATACAAGTCCCAGCAGGAGCAGCTTGCAGATCTCGAGAAGGCGCTTCGGGAGTCCGTCCAGAATCGGGCAAAGATCGAAGCAAGTGAGCGCGCGCGAATGCCCGCGATCAAGATCATCGAGGCGGCCGCCGGACCGCAGCATCCATGGCGTCCGCCGTACTGGCGGGATACAGGCATCAGCATCGGCGGCTCGCTGCTCCTGGCCCTTCTGACGATGGGGCTGGTGGAGCTCTTCAACCGATCCGCGCAACAGCCCACGATGGTACTTGTCCCGCCGCAGTCGAGCGGGTTGACGTTGGAAGGTGGATTGGCCGCCCTCCCGGGCCAGCATGCGCCGCTCGCTGCAGTGCAACGCTCTGAGCCTCGGTTGCTCCCGCAACAGCCGAAATTACCGCGCGAGTTGAGTCGCGACGAAGTGGCAGCGCTCGTTCAGGCATCCGACGCGGGGAGCCATCTCATCGTTCTTCTGCTCCTGAGTGGGCTCACCGTCGACGAGGCGATTGCGCTGCGTGCCGCTGACTTCGATCTCGCACGCGGTGTCCTTCGTGTGGGTGGCGAGTCGGTACGCGAAATCGCGATCAGCGACCCGCTGCGAGCGGAGCTTGTCGCGCGCACCACGTCCGTCGCTTCGGAATCGCTGCTTGGGCCGAACGGCCGGTCCGCAACCCGCGAAGGCATCGACGCGCAGATCCTCTGCGCGGCGCACGACGCAGGCCTCGAAGATCCGGCCAGCATCAACGCGGATTGCCTGCGGCATACGTACGTCGCGTTTCTCGTTCGCCAAGGCATCCGCTTCGCCGATCTCACGTCGCTCGTCGGCGAGCTCCCGACCGCCGTCCTTGGGGCGTACACTGGATTTGCGCCGCCGGGGTCACGCGTCGCGCGCGAGCGCATCGAGACGAGCTATCCCAGCGTGCGCGCGAAGTCGCCGACTGAGTAAACGGCCGACACAACGAAGAGGCCAACTGCCGCGGCGTCCACGCGATTACCGCCTCAAGCGACTTCCACGATCCGCCCTTCGCGCCACGACGTCGTCGCGGCCTCGGCGAGCTCGAGTGCTTTCAGTCCGTCGTCGATCGTCGTGCGCAGCGTCTCCTTGCCGGCGAGCACGGCGAAGAAGTGCGCGAGCTCGTTCGCGTACGCGGCGCGATAGCGTTCGAGGAAGAAGTGCAGCGGCAGATCGCGCGCGACGGCCGTCGTCGTGCTCGCGATGACTTCGGTAGGCGCGTGGTTGCCTGCCTGCAGCATGCCTTCGCTGCCCAGAACCTCGAATCGCTGGTCGTAGCCGTACGCTGCACGGCGGCTCGTATTGATCTGGCACAGCCGCCCGCGCTTCGTGCGAATCGTCACGGCGGTCGAGTCGGCGTCGCCCACGTCGCCGATCGCCCGATCAACGAGACACGAAGCGTTCGCGTGGACCGTGGCCGCGTCGTCGCCGAGGATCCAGCGGAAGATGTCGAAGTCGTGGATCAGCATGTCCTTGAAGATCCCGCCGGAGCTCTTAATGTACGGAATCGGCGGCGCGCCCGGATCGCGGCTCGTGACGACGAGCATCTCGGGCGTGCCGATCTCGCCGGCGTCGAGCCGCGCCTTGAGGGCAGCGAACGTCGGGTCGAAACGCCGTTGAAATCCGATCATGCAGGTGACGCCTGCTCGCGCGACCGCCTCCGCGCAGCTGCGCGCGCGCCCGATCGCGAGGTCGACGGGCTTCTCGCAAAAGATCTGCTTCCCTGCGGCGGCGGCAGAGAGGATCAGGTCCGCATGAGTGTCGGTTGACGAGCAAATCAGCACCGCGCCGACGCCGCGATCCGCGAACACCTGTGCAACGGTCGCAGTCTGTGCGCCATGGAGAGCCGCCAGCTTGTGCGCGGCTTCCTGATTGACGTCGACGACGTACTTGAGGCGCACGCCTTCTTCCCGCGCGACGTTGCCTGCGTGGATCGTGCCGATGCGCCCGGCACCGAAGAGTGCCACTTCGATCATGCTTCCTCCCGGGGACTCCCGTCGGCGCGTCGTTTGCGCCGCGTTGTCGGTTATCCTATGTTACCGGATTCGCATCGATGCAGGCCTGCGCGCCACGAACTCGCGGGCCAGATTCAAATTGAGATGAAAAACACCACGCGGTTCGCCACCGGGCGGCGCTACGATATCGTCTGTCTCGGCCGCATCGCCGTCGATTTCTACGCGCAGCAGATCGGCGCGCGACTCGAGGATGTTGCGAGCTTCGCGAAGTACCTGGGCGGCTCGTCGGCGAACACCGCGTTCGGCTGCGCGCGCCTTGGGCTCAAGGCAGCAATGGCGGCGCGCGTCGGCGACGACGCGATGGGTCGTTTCCTTACCGAGACGCTCGCCCGCGAGGGCTGCGACGTCTCCCACGTGAGCGTCGACCCGACGCGCCTCACCGGCGCCGTCGTGCTCGGGATCAAGGACCGCGATACGTTTCCGCTGATCTTCCTTCGCGAGAACTGCGCCGACATGGCGGTGACCGACGACGACGTCGCCGAGGACTTCATCGCGCAAGCGAAGGCGCTTCTCATCACCGGTACGCATTTCTCGACGCCGCATGTCCATCGCGTGAGCTCGGTCGCGCTCGAGCGCGCGCGGCGGCACGACGTGCGCACGGTGCTCGACGTCGACTATCGGCCGGTGCTGTGGGGGCTCACGAAGCGCGGCGATGGCGAGACACGCTTCATCGCCAGCGACACCGTCACCGCGCACCTGCAGGCGATCCTGCCGTTCTTCGATCTCGTGATCGGCACCGAAGAGGAGTTCGCGATCGCAGGCGGCAGCACCGATACCATCGCGGCGCTCGATGCAATACGCCGTGTCACGAAAGCGACACTCGTCGTCAAGCGCGGACCGATGGGCTGCGCGGTGATCGACGGCGCGATCCCGCGCTCCCTCGACGACGCGTTCAACGGTAGCGGCGTCACCGTCGAAGTCCTCAATGTGCTGGGCGCCGGCGACGCATTTTCGGCGGGCTTCCTCTCCGGCTGGATCCGGGGCGAGGACATCGACGCCTGCTGCCGTTACGCGAACGCCTGCGGCGCGCTCGTCGTCTCGCGCCATGGCTGCGCGCCTGCGATGCCCACGCGCGTCGAGCTCGATCATTACCTCGCCAACGCGACGAGCATTCCGCATCCCGATCGCGACGTCGAACTGACGCGGCTGCATCGGGTGACCGCGCCCCGCGCGGAGCGGCCGGAGCTTTTCATCTTCGCGTTCGATCATCGCGACCCGTTCTTCGAGCTCGCTCGCGCGTCGCACGCCCCCGAATTGCGGATCCCCGAGCTCAAGAAGCTCTTCGTGCGAGCCGTCGCCGAGACTGAAAGTGCGCGGGCGCTCGGAAGCCGCGTGGGTCTGCTCTGCGACGATCGTTACGGGCAGGACGCGCTCAACGCGGCGACCGGGCGCGGCTGGTGGATCGGCCGTCCCGTCGAATGGCCCGGTTCGAATCCCGTCGTCTTCGAGCACGGCCGCTCGATCGGAACCACGCTCGTTTCGTGGCCGGTCGAGCACGTCGTCAAGTGCCTCGTGCCGTTTCATCCTGACGACGAGATCGGCAATCGCCTTGAGAACGAAGCGCAGCTCCGGGCGCTCTACGACGGGGTGCAGGCGAGCGGGCACGAGCTCCTGATCGAGATCGTTCCGCCGAAGAAGTTGCAGCAAGGCCCGGACGTGCTGCTGCGTGCGATGAAGCGACTCTACAACCTCGGGATTTTTCCCGAATGGTGGAAACTGCCGCCCCCGTCAGCCGCCGAGTGGCCGGCGATCGACGCACTGATCGCGGAGCGCGATCCCTACTGCCGCGGTATCGTGCTGCTCGGGTTGAGCGCGCCGATCGATGCGCTCGCGCGCGGCTTCGCGGAGGCGGCGGCGAGCCGCAGTTGCCGCGGCTTCGCCGTCGGGCGCACGATCTTTCACGACGCCGCTCGCGCGTGGCTCGAAGGTGCGCTCGACGACGCCGGCCTTATCGCAGCGGTGCGGCAGAATTACGAGGCGCTGATCGACGCATGGAGCGCTGCACGGAGCAAGGAGCAAAGGCAATGAGCACGATTCGCTTGACGATGGCGCAGGCGCTGGTGCGCTTCCTCGCG
>DASSGI010000154.1:0-8376 GCA_035857655.1 Casimicrobiaceae bacterium
CTTCGCCCGGGATGCGCACGAGAATCGACGTCGTCGACCCGCCGTACATCGCGCCGTAGAAGATGCCGGCAAGCATGATCACCGACGATGCCGGATCGAGCTTGTAGGTGAGCGGCAGCAGCAGCGTCAGGCCGGCAAGCGGACCAAGGCCCGGCAGGACGCCGACCACCGTGCCCCACACGCAGCCGATCACGCAGTACATCAGGTTGTCGGGGCGCAGCGCGAGCGCGAAACCGTGCATCAGCGAAGCGACCACGTCCATGGACGTCTACGATACGAACGGCAGCGACGGCAGAACGACGCCGAGAAGCTTGTCGAAGAAGAGTCCGGCTGCGACGCTCGTCGCGACGGCGGCGAGCAGCGAACGCCACCAGCCCAGCGTCGACAGCGCGGTGAGCAGCACGAACATGAACAGCGTCGACGTGACGAGGAAGCCCGCGGTCTCGAACAAAAGCCCCGCGACAACGACGGCGACGAACGCGAGCACGATGTGGCGATTGCCGAGCGTGACGATCTCGATCCTCGCCGGCGCGCGGAGCTCGGCGACGACCAGTCCCGCGGACGACAGCATCAGCAACACGCCGAGCGCCATCGGCAACATGCCCGGACCGGGGAGCGCCACGGTGCCGAACGGCATCAGCGCCGCCTGCCAGACGGCGAAAGCGCCCAGCAGGAACAGCGCCGCCGCGACGGCGATCTCGAGCCGGCGGATCGATACGTTCATCCGCCTACTTCTTCGCGAGACCCACCGACTCCATCACCTGCCCCATCGCTGCATATTCGGAATCGATCAGCTTGCGGAATTCGGCCGAGCTCGAGCCGCGCGTTTCCTCGCCGCGCTTTTCCATGAAATCCTTGAACTTCGCGGATTGCGCCGCGTCGGCGAACGCCTTCTGCAGAACCGCGAGGCGATCGGCCGGCACGGTCTTCGGTGCAATGATTCCGCGCCAGAGCACCGTCGACTCGTTCGGAACGCCGAGATCGGTGAGGCTCGCCGCGTCCGGCAGTGCAGGATTGCGGTCGGGCGAAGTGACCATCAGGCACTTCGCCGACTTGTCCTTCACGTAGGGCATGACCGGCGCGATCGACCCGGCATAGATATCGATGTGATCGCCGAGGAACGCCTTCAGCGTCTCGCCCGCGCCCGCAAACGGGACCGGGCGCGCCTTGACGCCCACTTTCTGGAAAACGCGCTCGGACGCGAGGTGCAGCGTGCCACCGAGGCCGTCGTTGCCGTACGTGTACTTGTTCGGATTCTTCTTGAGCTCCTCGATGAACGCCTTGCCGTCGTTCGCAGGGAACGCCGCTTTCACGCACAGCACCGTCGGCGCCCACGTGACGAGCGTGACCGCCGCGTAATCGCTCGGCTTGTACGGTGCGGGCAGCATATGGGGCGTCATCGTGAGCGGCGCGTTCCACAACCCGCCGATCGTGTAGCCGTCCGGCTTGGCAGTGACGATGCCCGCCATGCCGACGGTGCCGCCGCCGCCCGTCTTGTTGACGATGACGATCTTCTGGCCCAGCGCCGGCTCGGCGAGCTCGGCGAGCATCCGCAACGAGATGTCGGTGCCGCCGCCGGCCGCCGTGGGAATCACCATTTCGATCGGCCGCGACGGATACTTCTCCTGCGCGACGGCGGCAGCCGTCGCAACCACGGCAAGCGACAGCGCAGCCAGCGTTCTGATCGTCGAATAGCTCATGCTTCCTCCTTCGTCGGTGTAATGTGTTGACGATGCCCATCGATTCTCACGCGCACGTCTTTCATCGCGGCCTGCCGCTCAAGAAAGGCTTCCGGCACGCGCCGCAGCGCGATGCGCTGCTCCCCGAGCTTCTCGCGCTCTGGGACGCGCACGGCATCAGCCGTGGCGTCCTTACTGCGCCCAGCTTTCTCGGCACCGACAATTCCCACCTGTTGTCGGCGCTTGCGGAAGCGCCCGAGCGCCTCCGCGGTACCGTCATCGTCGACCCGAGCTTCGATCGCGCCAGACTGGAAGCCATGGATCGAAGCGGCGTGGTCGGCGTGCGCTTCAACATGCTGCGCGTCGACGATCTTCCCGATCTCCGCAGCCGCGAGTGGCAGCGCGTGCTCGCCGACCTCGCCGCACTCGACTGGCACGCCGAGATCTATGTCGAAGGGCCTCGACTGCCGGCGCTTCTGACGCCGATACTCGACGCCGGCGTCAAGGTCGTCGTCGATCATTTCGGCAGCCCCGATCCGGCGCTCGGCGTCGCGTGCCCGGGCTTTCGCTCGCTGCTCGCAGGCGTTCGCGACGGACGCGCGTGGGTCAAGCTCTCCGCGCCCTATCGTTTGGGCGGCGCGGATCCGCGGCCGTACGCGCAAGCCTTGCTCGAAGCGGGCAGCGACCAGCTCGTGTGGGCGAGCGACTGGCCGTGGACGCAGCACGGCGACGGCATGTCCTACGGCAAGGCGCTCGGCTGGCTCGACGACTGGGTCGTCGATGCGGCGGCGCGCGCGCGCATTCTCGACGCGACGCCGCGCAAACTGTTTCGGTTCGACTGAGGAGAGACGATGCGCAATTCCACGAGGCTTCGCGGGCTCTTGCAAGGCGGGACGACGGTGGTCGCACCGGGGATCTACGACGGAATCGGCGTTCGGCTCGTCGAACGCGCGGGCTTCCAGGCCGCGTACGCGAGCGGCGGTGCGATCGCGCGCGGCAGCGGCATTCCGGATCTTGGGCTTCTCTCGCTTGCCGAAATCGCGGATCGTCTCGAACAGATCGTCGACGTCGCCGGCGTTCCGGTGATTGCCGACGCAGACAACGGTTACGGCAACGCGCTCAACGCGATGCGCGCGGCGCATGCATTCGAGCGCGCCGGCGTGGCCGGCTTCCACGTCGAGGACCAGACGTTTCCCAAGCGCTGCGGCCACTACGCCGACAAGTCGGTCGTTCCGGTCGGAGAGATGGTCGGCAAGCTGAAGGCGGTCCGCGACGCTCTGACCCATCCCGACGTCGTCGTCATCGCGCGCACCGATGCGATCGCGGTCGAGGGCTTCGACGCGGCGATCGACCGCTGCCATGCGTACGTCGAAGCCGGCGCCGACGTCGCGTTTCTCGACGCGCCGGTGAGCGTCGAGCAGATCGCCGAGATCGCGCGGCGTCTTCCCGGGTGGAAGCTCATCAACATGTTCCAGGGCGGCAGGACGCCGCTCGTCCCGGTCTCGCGGTTGCGCGAGCTCGGCTACAACATCGTGATCATTCCGAGCGATCTCCAGCGCGCGGCGATCAAGGCAATGCAGCGGACGCTCGCAGCGATCGCCCGAGACGGCAGCAGCATCAACGTGCTCGCCGACCTCGCCGGGTTCGACGAGCGCGAGGCGCTCGTCGATACCGATGCATTCCTCGCGCGCGGGAAGCGCTACGAGGGCTAAGGCGCGATCACACCGAGCCATACGCACGGCCCAGCCGGGTCTGCTTCGCTTCGAGCGCGCGGACGAGCTCGGTGAAGAACGCGTTGGTCGGCACCGGGACGCCGACGCGCTCGGCTTCGCGCACCAGCGCACCGTTCAACGCGTCGATCTCGGTCGGCCGTCCGGCTTCCATGTCGAGCAGCATCGAAGGCCGCGCGTTGGGAATCACCCGCCCGAACTCGTGAATTCGCGCGATCGGATCGGCATAGTCGAGAGCGATGCGCTTCGCCTTCGCCACCGCGAACGCTTCGCTCGCGCAGCGCTCGGCGAGTCGACAGGCCTCGGGCGTGTCGAGCACCTGCCCGACGCGGAGCGACAGCGCAGTGCACACCGGACTGAACGCGAGATTGCAGATGTACTTACCCCAGATCATGCGGTCGGGATCGTCATAGGCTTCGGCGTTGAATCCCGCGCCGCGCCAGACATCGACCACCTTCGCGAGTCGCGGGCTGAACTCGCCGCCGGCTTCGGCGATGTTCACGTGGTCCCAACCGTTGTGATGAACGCTTCCCGGCTTCGGAATCGACGCGCCGAATCCGCCGGCGATGCCTACGAGGAAATCGCGCGAGCCGAAGCAGCGCTCGAGAATCTCCTGGTTGCCAAGGCCGTTCTGGATCGCAAGAATCGCCGTTCCGGCGCCGCGCATCGGCGCGAGCGATCGCGCAGCCGATTCGACGTCCCGCATCTTGGTCGCGATCACGACGAGCTCGCACGGCCCTGCGTCCGCGGGTTTCGTCGTCGCGTTCGGTTGCACCATACGCTCGCCGGAAATCCCGCTCACGTGCAATCCGTCCGCGCGAATCGCCTCGACGTGCTCGCGCCAGAGGTCGACCAGCCATACGTCGTGACCGGCGGCGCAGAAAAGGCCGCCGTACACCGATCCCATCGCTCCCGCGCCTACGATTCCGATCTTCATCCGATACCCCGCATCAAATCCGCACGCCTCCCTTGAGCGATTGCCAGATCTCGCGTCGCAGCTCGACGAAGGCGGGATCCGATTTCACGTCCTCGCTGCGCGGCCGTCCGAACGGCACGTCGAGCACACGCTCGACGCGGGCAGGCCGCGGCGTCAGCAGCACGATGCGGTCGGCGAGATAGATCGCCTCCTCGATCGAATGCGTAACGAACAGCACCGTCTTGCGGTCGCGCTGCCAGATCGCGAGCAGCTCGTCCTGCAGCAGGTCCCGCGTCTGCACGTCGAGCGCGCCGAACGGCTCGTCCATCAGAAGGACCGCCGGCTCGATAGCGAGCGCGCGCGCGATGCCCACGCGCTGCTGCATCCCGCCCGACAGCTCGTGCGGATACGCGTTCTCGAAGCCGTCGAGACCCACGCGCTGGATCCACGCGCGGGCACGCTCGCGGCACTCGCGCTTCGGCACGTTCAGCATCTCCATCCCGAATTCGACGTTGCCGAGCGCGGTGCGCCACGGAAAGAGATCGAAGCTCTGAAAGACCATGCCGAGGCCGTGTCCCGGCCCTGTGAGGGTCTTGCCGTCGAGACTGATCGAACCGCTGTCGGCGGCAACGAGGCCGTTGACGATCCGCAGCATCGTCGACTTGCCGCAGCCGCTCGGTCCGACGATCGCGACGAACTCGAGGTCGGCGACCGCGAACGAGACACGATCGAGAACGAGCACTGATTCGCCATGCCCGCGCGCGAACGTCTTCGTCAGGCCGCTCACTTCGAGCTTGGGCTGCGACATGCGTGCGCACTATCCGAGCTCGGATGCGGCCTGCTTCGCCAACGATGGCTCGATCACCGACGCGACCTTGACCTTGCCCTCGATCGCGCCGGCCTGGATATACGCGGGCAGGAGGTCGTTCCAGTACTCGAGCTTAAGCTCCATTACCGGCGGAAACGCCTTGATCTCCTTGGTCAGGCCCTCCCAAAGCGGACGCAGCTGCTCCGGCGTCGCCGATTTCGCGTCCTTGAGCGTCACGTGCTTGCGGTAGGCTTCGGTGTACCAGTTGAGATCGGCGTTCGCCTTGCGCCACGCGGTCATCTGCGCCTTGAGCATGTCGATGACCATCCGCTCGTTCTCCTTCTTCTTGAGCCACGAGCCGTTCACCGCCCAGATTTCGTTGATCCACGCGCCGTACTCCTTCCACGGCTCGAGCAGTACCTTGAAGTTGCCCTTCTTCGCGACCTCCGCCGCCTGGTCGAAATGGATCGGCACCGCGGCGACGCGGCCGGATTGCAGCGCCTGCATCCGCGCGCCGGACCCGCCGATCTCGACGATGTTCAGCTTCTTGATGTCGACGCCGCGCTTCAGCAGCGGGCCGAGCAGCATCACGTGCGTGATGTCGCCCTTGCCGTTGACGGCGACGATGTTGTCGGGCTTCTCGAGGTCCTTGAAGTCGCGCACCTTGTCGGCGTTGACGAGAAAGACGAGGCTCGTGTTCATGTACCAGAGGCCGACGATCTTCAGGTCGGCGCCCTGCTCGACCGCACTCATCACGGTGATCGAATCGGTCTCACCCATTTCCGCGGCGCCGGCGATCAGCGTCTGCGTGAGCGTGCGGATCTGGTCGAGCCGCTGCGTCTCCGGCGCGTACCCCATGGTCGGCATAATGTCGAACAGCGCCGCGGTCGTCGGCGCGTGAATGCCGAGCGCGAAGCCCAGCAGGTTTGCCTTGAGCGGCCGCTTGCCTTGCGCGAATGCCGGGCTCATCGAATACGCGCCCGTCGCCGCCATCGCTTTCAGGACATCTCGTCTTGTCAACATGCGCTCCTCCTCCTTCGAAATTGCTACGGCGCCGCGGAACCGGCGGATGTCACCCGCTTCTCGTACCACGGCGCAACCAAACGCGCGCCACCGCGCAACAGCGCGTTGGCGATCACGCCGACCAGCATCAGCGTCACCAGCAGCGCGAGCAGCGGCGCCGTCGACGTCGAAAGGCCTGCACGATAGATCATGCCGCCGAATCCGACGATGATGAACATCTCGGCGACGACCATCGCGCGGATCGCGTGCACGAGGCCGATGCGCATCGCGGTGATCACGTACGGATAGAGCGCCGGCAGCAGGATGTCGCGAAACGCCCGCCAGCGGCCGGCTCCGAACGAACGCCCGACGTCGATGAAGCGCGGCTCGACGCCGCGGGCGCCGTGATACACGGTGAGCATCACGTACCAGATCGACGCCACGAACACGATCGCCGCGCGAAACCAGAAACCGGTTCCGAACACGAGGATGAACAGCGGCACGAGCGAGGCGACCGACGTCACGACGAACATCGACAGCCACGGATGCAACAGCGCATCGGCGATGCGCGAGCGGCCCATCGCGACGCCGATCGGGATACCCACCACGCACGCGAGCCCATAGCCGACGATCATCTGGCGCAGCGAGCCGGCGAGCTCGCGGAACATCTGCCCTTCACGGAGCAGCGTGACGTACTCGGGCAGCACGACCGACGGTGGCGCGAAGAGATCGACGCCGACGGCCCGTCCGGCCGCTTCCCAGACGGCGAGCGCAATGGCGATGCCGGCGAGCTGATAGCGAAGGTTCATCGAGCGGAGGTTCATCGGCGCACGTGCCACGGCAGGAGTCGCGCCTCGAGGGCTTTGAGTCCTTCCTGCGCCGCAAGTCCGACGAGCGCGAGCAACACGATGATCGCGAGCAGGCCCGCGGTGTCGAAGCGCTGCGCGCTGTGCTTCATCAGCGCGCCCAGGTTCACGGCCGCGAAGAAGAGCTCGGCCGTGATCATCGCATTGATCCCGCGTACGAGGCCCACGCGCAGCGCGGCGAACACGAACGGCAGCGACGCCGGAAGCATCACGCGCGTGACGAGCCGGCCGCGGTGTGCGCCGAACGAGCGGCCCGCGGCAATGAGCAGCGGATCGACATTGCGGGCACCTGCGGCGACCGTCACCAAGATCTCGAAGAACGACATCAGGAATACGAGCGCGACCCGCGCCTCGAAGAACAGCCCGAACCAGATGATGAGGAACGGCACCATCGCCACCGGCGGAATCGCGTAGATCGCGTTCATCACGGGCTCCGCCATCGCCGCGACCTTGGCGTTGCGTCCGATTGCGAAGCCGAGCGGCAATCCGATCGCAACCGCGAGCGCAAAGCCCAGCACCAGCGTGACGAGCGAATCGGCGAGCGCCTTGAGAAGGACCCCCGACGCGAGGCCCGACGCGAGGCGCGCAAGCACCGCGGACGGCGGCGCGAACACGACGCGCGACACGTCCCACGCCGCCCATTGCCACAGCAGCAGGCCGAGCACGATCGAAAGCGTGGTAAGTCCGAGTGCGCGAGCGCTCATGCGGTCGCCTCCGCGTGCTCGAGGCCCAGGAGCTCGACGAGCGTTTGAACGTCGGTCATCCGTGTAAGTTCGTCGACGGCGGCGACGATCGCATCGGTGCGGGACGCGCCGAAGACGGCCGCGGCGAGCGCGCGGAACTTTGCGCGAATCTGTGCACTGTCGGGCGACGGTGGCCGATCCGACCCAAGCTCGATCCGCTCGCCGCTTCGCAGCGACACGACGATGCGATGCGGCCATGCCGCCGGATACAACGAATCGAGCGCCGGATCGTGACGAACGCGAACGCGGTCCGCGAGCGCGCGTACCCGAGCGTCAGGCGCCAGCAAATCGTTGGGGACAATCGGCCGGCCGAAGATCGCCAGCGCCGCCGCCAGCTGGTGGCTGAGGATCGCCTCGATCCGATCGCGCGGCCGCGGCCGGTCCGACACTTCGCACGACGTGCGAAACGTCGCGATCTCGATCGCGTCGATCTCCGCCGGATCGAGCTTCGCCGCGCGCAGCGCTGCGACCGGCCCGTGGGTGAAGCGGCACGATGCGTACGGTTTGGCGCGCGTGTTCTCGAATTCCCAGTGCCGGCCGAGGGCGTCGGTGAGTCCGGACGCCGCGCCTCCCTGCATCACGGTCAACACGCCCCAGCGTCCGTCGAGCATGCCCACCGGCCCCGATTGCCC
>DASSGI010000155.1:0-10980 GCA_035857655.1 Casimicrobiaceae bacterium
CAACACCTGCTCGCGGAGCTGCGCGCGGCACCTGCGGCGGATTCGGCGATGCTCGCGGTCGCGCTGCGCGAGCTGCGCAACCTCGGCTAGCTTCCGGTCAGGCGCATCTCGGAGGCAGCAACGCGGGCGAGGCCGCCGCCCGCGGGCGCGGTGGCGCCCGCAATCAAAGGTGGGCGAATGCGAGCCCGCCGAGAACGACCGACGCGCCCGCGACACCCAGCGCGGCGAACCCCATCGCCTTGTTGCGCGTGAGGATCGTGATCGCGGCGAGCGCGATCCCGATCTGGATCAACGTCATCGCCTGCGCCCAGCGATGATGGTTGTGCATCGCGGCCTCGCTCTTCTCCTCGGCAGCCTTGCTCTGTTCCTCGAATTTCTTTGCGTCCGCCATGATGTCTTCCTTTTCCTTCTTGTAGCGGTCGGCCTCCTTCTGGTAGCGCACCTGCTGCTCGCCGGTCGTGAGCGTCGCGCCGAGCTCGGCGAGGTTCTGCTTGCTGCTCTTCGCCTGGTAGAAGTTCCACTGGTCCGACGCCTCGGTCTTGCGGATCGCGGCTTCGTTCTTGAACATCAGCGCTTCGTTTTGCGTGGCGCCCGCCATGTAGCCGAAGAGCGCGCCGATCGTCGCGAAGATCGCCGTCATCACCGCGATGCGTCCGGCGAGCGGATCCGCGGAGTGCGCCGCGTGCTCGACCTCGTGATCGTGCGGACCGTGTACGTGAAAGTGCCCTGCGGACATGCGCTGAATCCTCGTTGTGCGGGTTTGAAGTCAGTCGCCGGATGTCGTGCGTTCGTACGTCGCGTAGGCGTAGTCGAAGCCGCCCGGTTCCTCCGCTCGCCGCGCTTCGCGCGCGATCTCCTTCCAGTGATCGCGCCGCCACGACGGAAACGTCGCATCGCCGTCGAAGTCGCGATCGATCTCCGTGAGGTAGAGACGTTGCGCCCGCGCGAGCGCTTCGCGAAAGAGCTCGCCGCCGCCGATGCAGAACACCGGCTCGGGGAGCCGCACGAGCGTGAGCGCTTCGTCGAACGACGCCGCGACGTCGGCGTCCGGCGCAGCGTAGCCGCGCTGATGCGTGACGACGATGTTCTGGCGCTCGGGTAGCGCGCGTCCGAGCGACTCCCAGGTCTTCCGTCCCATGATCACCGCATGGCCGGTCGTCAGCGCGCGAAATCTCTTGAGATCCTCGGCAAGCCGCCAGGGGAGGCGATTGTCGACGCCGATGACGCCGTTCCGCGCGATCGCGGCGATCAGCGCGATCGCAGGCGTCGCGACGGTCGGCGAGCCGTGGGTTTCGCGCAGGGGATTTTGGACGGGCGGCATCGGCGCCGCCGGACGGGGTGTCATAATTGCCGCAAATTATAGCGGTCCGTCTCGTGTATTACCCCCGCTCTTTTCTCAAGTTCATCCTGCTGGGATTCCTGCTGGTGACGCTTCCGCTCGTCTATGCGCTGGGCGAGTTGATCCTTTCGCTCGATCAGTTGCAGACGCAGGGGCGCGAAGCCGTGCAGCAGGCGGCGCAGGCCGGGCGCGCAAGCCGCCAGCTCTTCGAGCAGTCGGTGACGCTGGAGCGCATCGTCCGCCAGTATCTGATTCTCGACGACAGCGCGTTGCTCGACGATTACAGCCGCCTGCGCCACGAGTTTCGCGGCACCGCGAATCAGCTCGCATCGCTGCCGCTCGAAGCGGAATCCCTTGCAACGCTCGAGAGCCTCACCGATACCGAGAGCCGGCTGCACAAGACGCTGACGATGCCGCAGCGCTCGGCAGATTCGCAAAAGGAGCTCACCGAGGGTTACGCGCGGCTCGCGGACCGCGCGCAGGCAATGCTCACCGCGACGAACCAGTTGACCGAGCGGGCGATCGAGCGGCTGCAGGAGATCGCGACGCAAGGCAGGCAGAAGTGGCTCTATCTCGCGCTGGCGACTGCGGCGATCGCGCTTGCGCTTGCGATTCTCTTCGCCGTGCTGATCGCGCGCCCGATTCGTCAGCTCGACCAGGCGATCCGGCGAATGGGCACCGCGGATTTCGCGCACGCGATCGAAGTCAACGGACCGCAGGATCTGCGCTACCTCGGGCAGCGGCTCGAGTGGCTGCGCTCGCGGCTATCCGAGCTCGAAGAGCAGCAGAACCGCTTTCTCCGCCACGTCTCGCACGAGCTCAAGACGCCGCTCACCGCGGTGCGCGAGGGTGCGGAGCTGCTGCGCGACAACGTCGGGGGCAAGCTCTCGCCCGAGCAGCGCGAGATCGTCCGCATCGTTCGCGAGAATTCGATCTCGCTGCAGAAGCTGATCGAGGATCTGCTCACCTATCACCAGACGCGCGCGATGGAGCCGCAGACCGTCGACTCGGTGCTGCTCGCGGACGTCGTCCGTCGCGTTCTGAAGGAGCACAAGCTTGCCGCGCTTGCGCGTATGGTCACGTTCGAAACGGATCTGCGTCCGGCGCTCGTCGTCGGCGATGCCGAGAAGATCCGGACGATCGTCGACAACCTGATCTCGAACGCGATCAAGTACTCACCGCGCTCGGCCGCGGTCGTCATCGCGCTCGGTCCGGATCGCGAATTCGCCGTGCTCGACGTGATCGATCACGGTCCTGGCATCGAGGTCGACGAGCGCGAGCGGATCTTCGATTCGTTTTATCAGGGCAAGCCGCCTGCCGAAGGCCGCGTCAAGGGCTCCGGACTCGGCCTCGCGATCGCGCGCGAGTACGCGGTCGCGCACGGCGGCAGGATCGAGGTTCGCGATCGCGTCGATCAGAAGCGCGGCGCCCAATTCCGCCTGTGGCTCCCGCTCGCGCTCGGCGATGCGGGCAGCGCGCCGGGTCAGATTGCGCCGGCTCCGCGCACGACGATGGCGGGGCGCGCATGAGTGCGGCGGTGCGCGCATGAGCGCGGCGGGGGGCGCGCGGCATCGACTCCTTATCGCTGCGATGGGCACGCTGCTTTGCGCGTGCGCGCCGCAGGCCGCCGTAGTGCGGCCCGCCGAGCAGCCCGCACCGGTCGCCGCGACGCCTCCGCCGCCCGCGCCGCCGCCGCCGGCCGTCGAACCCCGGCGACGGGAACCTGCGCAGCCCGCGCCGATGCCTTCGCAACCGCTGACCGAGCCGCCGGGAACGCCCGCAAGCGTCCCTGAAGCGGAACCGGTGATCCTGCAGCCGCCGTCGGCGCCCGCCGAGCCCACGGACGAGCAGCAGCTCGCAAGCCTTCTTGCCGATCTGCAGCGCTACGGGACGCTCGGCCCCGACGACATTCGCCGCGAGCAGAATAATGTGACGCAAATCCTCGGGCGCCAGCGCACCGACTACAATCGCGTCCGGCTCGCTGTGCTCTACACGCTGGCGAAGAATCCGCAGGACGACCAGCGCGCGATGCAGCTCTTCGATACCGTGCTGAAGAGCAATCCCGGTTCGCCCGCGGTCAAGCAGCTCGCCGCCGTGCTGCAGGCGCAGGTCGCGGAACGCCAGCGCGCGGTGAAGGACGAACAGCAAAAGGCGGACGCGGCGATCAAGAAGCTCGAAGCGCTGCGTACGATGGAGCGGGACCTCCTCCGCGATCGCATCCGCGGTGGCGGTGGCGGCGGCGGGGGCGGGGGCTCCAGCGGCGGAGGCGGCGGGGGCGGAGGCGGGGGTGGCGGCGGCGGCTGACGGGCCGCGCGTCGAGCCTCGATACGATCATGGCGAATGCATCCGGCGACATCCTGCTGGTCGATGACGATCCCGACCTCCTCAAGCTGATCAGCTTGCGGCTCGCATCGGTCGGCTATCGCGTGCGAACCGCGGACAGCGGCGAGGAGGCGCTTGGCGCGCTCGCCGTCGCGCGGCCCGGCGTCGTGATCACGGACCTCCGGATGCCGGGGATCGACGGGCTGCAGCTGTTCGAAGCGATCCATCGCGAGCATCCGGCACTGCCAGTGATCATCCTGACCGCGCACGGAACAATCCCAGATGCGGTGTCGGCGACGCAGCGCGGCGTCTTCGGATTCCTGACGAAGCCATTCGATAGCCAGGAGCTCCTGCAGAAGGTCGCCGCGGCGCTACACGTCGCCGGCGACACGCCGGCGGAAAGCTCGGACCTGAGCGGCGAGTGGCGTTCCGGGATCATCACGCGAAGCCCGAAGATGGAGGATCTGCTGCGCCAGGCGCGCCTCGTCGCCGATTCCGACGCGAGCGTTCTGGTCTACGGGGAGTCGGGAACCGGCAAGGAGCTCCTCGCCCGGGCGATCCATCGCGCGAGCCGGCGCCGCGACAAGCCGTTCGTCGCCGTGAACTGCGGGGCAATCCCCGAGCCGCTGCTCGAGTCCGAGCTGTTCGGACATGCGCGCGGCGCATTCTCGGGCGCGGTCCAGGCACACAAAGGGCTGTTCCAGGCTGCCGACGGCGGCACGATCTTCCTGGACGAGATCGGCGACATGCCGCTCGCGCTGCAGGTGAAGCTTCTGCGAGTCCTGCAGGACAACGAGGTGCGTCCGGTCGGCGCAACGAATCCCGTTCCGGTCGACGTCCGCGTGATCTCGGCGACGCATCGCGACCTCGATGCGCAGCGCGCAGCGGGCCAGTTTCGCGAAGACCTCTACTACCGGCTCAACGTCGTTTCGCTGAAGCTTCCTGCGCTCGCCGACCGGCGCGAAGACATCCCGCTGCTCGCAACGCATTGGCTGCGCCGACTTGCAGAGCGATACAAGCGTCCGGTCCCGACGCTCGCGCCCGACGCGATGGCATTGCTGATCGCGGCCCCTTGGCCGGGCAACGTCCGCCAGCTTCTCAATCTGCTCGAGCAAGCGGTCGCGCTCGCAACGACGAGCCTGATCCCCGAATCACTGGTCCAGGGCGCACTGCGCGAGGATGCGAGCGTGCTCGTCCCATTCGAGGAAGCGCGCAGGACGTTCGAGCGCGACTATCTCGTGCGCCTCCTCAAGATCACGGGCGGCAATGTGACGCAGGCCGCTCAGCTCGCGAAGCGCAACCGCACCGAGTTCTACAAGCTGCTGCAGAGGCACCGGCTCGAGCCGGCGATGTTCAAGGAAGGCAAGTCGCCCTGAGGTTTTCCGACGTGGCCAGGGTCGCTGCGCTCGCGCTTACACCCGCTTTGCCGATCAGATTTTCCGCACTGCATCAACGTCAGCGACGATCCGTCGGGATTTGGCGACAGTCTTGATCGCGTGATTTCAGAGGATTAACACGTTTGCCACGCAGCCTGTCGGCAAAATGCGACAAATGCTGCGCGTCCCCAGTCGCCGAATCTACGGCAACCATCGTGCCCGGTGACCGTCCTACAGAGGCAAAAATGCGCTTGTTGCGCGTCTCGAGACGAAAACCACGCGATTGGCACATGTATTGCTTGGCCGTAAGCGTTACCGACCCCGATACGACTCAGCGATCATGGATCCCTTCGCTCCTGAACTCGCGCAGCACTGGCTCCCCGGTCAAGCTCCGGCGGCAGACGAGCGCGTCGAAGGCTGCGACCAGGACGATTTGTCGCTGGGAGAGCAGGTTGCCCTGGAGGAGCTCGCCGAACTCGTCAGCGCCGCGCGCTGCATCTACTGAATTCGTCTTTTTGCCCGGAGTGGCATTCCGCCCGAGACTTTCTCTCGCGGTGGCGGCTTCCGGAAACCGGTCCCCCTTGCCCGCTATCTTCCTCCCGGCGGGCTTTTTTTTGGGCGCTCTCCGCGCGCTCAGTCGACCGGCAGGATCTCGATCTGCCCGCGAGTCTGCAATTCGCGCCGAGGCTCCCGCATCGGCTTCATCGCGCGCAGCTCGCAGATCATTTCCTTGACGACGTTTCTTTCGACCTGCGACTTGCTGATGATCTGCTGCGGGGTGAGACCCGCGCAGAGCGACCGGTAGACGAGCAGCGTGAGCTTGTCCGCGCTCCAGTCCGCGCGGTAACCGTAGTCGGCGTTCGAATAGAACGGCTGCGAGAAATAACCGAAGCTCCCGGGGAAGTACGCGCGAAGGTGCGTCGGGTCCTCCCACGCGTCGTCGCTCCCCCCGTGCGGCACGCGAATGACGGCGATCGCTCCGGGCGTCGCGAGCCGCCACAGCTCCTGCATCAGGCTGAGACTGTCGTGGATGTGCTCGATCACGTGCGAAATCAGGAACTGATCGACCGACCCATCGGGAAGCGCGATCGGTTTCGCGCGCACGTTTTCGAGATCGCAAACGAGATCGACGCCGGGCAGCGAAGCGGAGTCGAGGTTGAGCCACCCTTCCTTGATGTTGCGCCCGCAGCCGACGTTGAGTCTGTAGGGCGGGTTGCCTGACGTCATGCGTGCACCGGCGGGACCGTTCAGACGGCGACCGCCGCCCTGATCGCCGGGTGACTCGTGTAGCCGACGAAGTCGAAGTCTTCGAAGCGGTAGTCGAACAGCGACGCGGGCTTGCGGAGCACGAGCCGCGGAAGCGGGTACGGCGTTCGTGCAAGCTGGATCTCGACCTGCTCGAGATGGTTGCGATACAGGTGGCAGTCGCCTCCCGTCCAGACGAAGTCGCCGACGTCGAGATCGCATTGCTGCGCGACCATGTGGGTGAGCAGCGCGTACGACGCGATGTTGAAGGGCACGCCGAGAAAGATGTCGCAGCTCCGCTGGTAGAGCTGGCAGGATAGCTTTCCGCCGGCGACGTAGAACTGGAACAGCAGGTGACACGGCGGGAGCTTCATTCGCGGGATGTCGCCGACGTTCCACGCCGAGACGATGAGGCGCCGCGAGTCGGGGTTGCGCCGGATCTCGGCGACGACGTTCGCCATCTGATCGATGTGGCCCCCGTCGGGGGCGGGCCAGCTTCGCCATTGGTGGCCGTAGATCGGGCCGAGATCCCCGTTGGCATCCGCCCATTCGTCCCAGATCGAGACCCCTGTCTGCTGGAGCGAGCGCACATTGGTTTCGCCGCGCAGAAACCACAGGAGCTCGTGGACGATCGACTTCGTGTGCATTTTCTTCGTCGTGAGCAGCGGAAAGCCCTCGGCGAGCGGAAAGCGCATCTGGTAGCCGAATACCGACAGCGTGCCGGTACCGGTGCGGTCATCCTTGGGATAGCCGTGGTCGCGCACGTGGCGCATGAATTCGAGGTATTGACGCATCCGACGAAGAGGGATGGGGCTCGCGGGAGAACGCGTTCGCCGCGGTGGGCTCGGCCCGGGCGAAGGCGCAACGAGGAATTGTAGCGTTTTGCGGGCACAATGCGCTCCTGTCGCGGCAGACGAGCACGACATCGGCACGGGAGCGGATCGGCGGGGAATCTCCGCCGCGGGAACAGCGGGGCGGCTTCACATGCACAACCACAATCAGTTCGACCTCCTCAAGGAGCGCCGCTTCGGTCCCTTCTTCTGGACCCAATTCTTCGGCGCCGCGAACGACAACATCTACAAGAACGCGCTGGTGATCTTCGTCGCGTTCCACGCCGCCGCGCTCACGAGCCTCGACCCGAATACGCTCGTCAACGTCGCGGGCGCCGTGTTCATCGCTCCGTTCGTGCTTCTTTCGGCGACCTCGGGACAGCTCGCCGACAAGTTAGAGAAGTCGCAGTTGATCCGCTGGATCAAGCTCTTCGAGGTCGCAATCATGGCGATCGGTCTGATCGGATTCTGGCGGCACGACCTCACGATCCTCTTCACCGGTCTCGCGTTGATGGGCGTGCATTCGACGCTCTTCGGTCCCGTGAAGTACGCGATCCTCCCGCAGAATCTCAGGCCCGAGGAGCTGATCGGCGGCAACGGAATGGTCGAAATGGGAACATTCGTGGCGATCCTGCTCGGCACGATCGCGGGTGGACTCGTCGTCGCGATCGAAGGTAGCGGGCCGATCCTTGCCGGCTGCGTCGCGTTCGGCGTCGCGCTCGCCGGCTATCTCGTCAGCCGCGCGATACCGCACACGCCCGCCGTAGACCCGGGGCTTGCGATCAACTGGAATCCCTTCAGCGAGACGTGGCGCAACCTCCGGCTCGCGCAGGACAACCGCGTCGTCTGGCTGTCGATGCTCGGCATCTCGTGGTTCTGGTTCTACGGCGCGACGTTCCTCGCGCAGTTCGCCGGCTTCGCGCGCGACATCCTCGGCGGCAACGAGCACGTCGTCACGTTCCTGCTCGCGCTGTTCTCGGTCGGCATCGGCATCGGCTCGCTGCTCTGCGAGCGCCTTTCGGGCCGCCGCGTCGAGCTCGGGCTCGTGCCGTTCGGCTCGATCGGCCTGACGCTCTTCGCCATCGACCTGTGGCTCGCGAGCCGCAATCTGCAGGCGAGCGGGCTCGCCGGCCTCGACGTGTTCTTCGCGCAGAGCGCGCACTGGCGCGTGGCCGCCGACCTCGTGCTGATCGGACTCTTCGGCGGCTTCTACATCGTGCCGCTGTACGCGCTGATCCAGGAGCGCTCGGCGCCCTCGCACCGCTCGAGGATCATCGCAGCGAACAACATCCTCAATGCGCTTTTCATGGTCGTCTCGGCGGGTCTCGCGATCGGGCTCCTCGCGGTCGGCCTGACGATTCCGCAGCTCTTCCTGGTCACGGGGCTGATGAACGCGGCGGTGGCGCTGTTCATCTTCGATCTCGTCCCCGAATTCCTGATGCGCTTCCTCGCGTGGCTGCTGATCCACACGTTCTACCGCGTCGACACGAAAGGCCTCGACAATATTCCCGAAGAAGGTCCCTGCATCATCGTCTGCAATCACGTGAGTTACGTCGACGCGGTCGTGATCGCCGCGTGCGTCCGGCGCCCGATCCGGTTCGTGATGGACCATCGGATCTTTCGCATCCCGCTGCTCTCGTTCATCTTCAGGACGATGCGGACGATCCCGATCGCGCCTGCCCGCGAAAACGCGCAACTCAAGGAGCGCGCATTTGCCGAGGCCGCGGAAGCGCTGCGCGCCGGCGAGATCGTCGGAATCTTTCCCGAGGGGCAGCTCACCGATACGGGCGAGCTCAACACGTTCCGGCCGGGCGTCCAGCAGATGCTCGCCGCCACGCCGGTGCCGGTTGTGCCGATGGCGCTCTCCGGTCTCTGGGGCAGCTTCTTCAGCCGCTCGCACGAGGGCAAGGCGATGCAGAGGATTCGCGGCGTGTTTTCGCGGATCGCGTTCATCGTCGCGCCGCCCCTGCCTCCCGAGAGCGTCACGCTCGCAGGACTTCAGTCGACGGTCCTCGCGCTGCGCGGCGAGCGCAGATGAAGCGATGACGCTCGCCGGGATCGACTGATGGCCGCGTTACTCGGGTTGTTCGTCGGCGCATTCGTCGGCTACATCCTGTGGCGCGACTGGGGCGCCGCGCTCGGCGGCATCGCAGGGTTCATGATCGGGGCGAAGATCAACAAGTCGCGCCGAGCGGCGAGCGCCGGGGCCGCCGCGCCTGCCGTTCGCCCACCACCCCTGCACGACGCGCTCGGCGCGCCGACCGAACGCGAGCGCGCACTTGTCGCGCGCGTCGTCGAGCTCGAGCGGCGTGTCGCGCAACTCGAGCAGGCGCGCACGGGCGGCGCGAGCGCGGAACCATTCTCTGCGCCGGGGCCGACGCCGGCGGAGGAAGCGCCGGTGCCGCCGGTGCCGAGCACCGGCGCGGCGGCGTTTCCGCCGCCCGAGACGGCGACTGCTGCGCCGACACCCGAGGCCGGCGACACATTCGCGCAGAGCGACGCAGCGGTGGCCGGCACACGGTCCGCTGCAGCCCCCGGGGCGGGAGCAGCGCCAGTCACGTCGCCGAATCCGGTGTGGGCATGGTTCACCGGCGGCAACGCGCTCACGCGGATCGGCGTCGTCGTGCTGTTCTTCGGCGTTGCGTTCCTTTTGCGCTACTTCGCCGAGTACTTCGGCTTTCCGATCGAGCTGCGTCTCGCCGCGGTCGCGGCGAGCGGCATCGCGCTGATCGGCCTCGGCGCGTGGCTCGCGCGCTCGCGCCCCGGGTACGGCTTGTCGCTCGAGGGGGCCGGCGCCGGCATCCTGTACCTGACGACGTTTGCGGCGTTCCGCCTCTACGGGGTACTGCCCGAGACGACGGCGGTCGCAGTGCTCGTCGTCGTGTCGGCAGCGAGCGTCTGGCTCGCCGTGCGCAACGACTCGCAGCCCTTTGCGGCGCTCGCGTTCGCCGGCGGCTTCCTCGCGCCGATGCTCGTGGCCAAGGGCGGCGAACCGATTTACCTGTTCGCCTATTTCGCCGTGCTGAACGGCGCGATATTCGTCCTCGCGTGGAAGCGGGCATGGCGCGGCTTGAACGCCGTGGGGTTCGTCTTCACGTTCGTCCTCGCCGCGTTCTGGGGCCGCGGCTTCTATCGACCCGAGCACTACGCGGTCGTCCAGCCGTTCCTCGTCCTCTTCTTCGGCTTCTACGTGACGATCGCGCTCCTTTACGCGCGGCGCGGACCTCTCGCGGCGAAGGATCCGGTCGATGCGCTGCTCGTATTCGGTGTGCCGATCGTCGGCTTCGCGCTGCAGGCGGCGATCGTGCGCGACGTGCGCTACGGCGCCGCGTGGAGCGCGTTGGCGACGGCAGCGCTCTACGTCGTGCTGTTTGCGCTCACGCGCCGCCGCGCCGAACCGGGGTTCGCGTTGCTCTCGCGCGCCTTTCTCGCGCTCGCCGTCGTGTTCACGACGATTGCGATTCCGTTCGCGTTCGATCGCCGCGCGACCGCGGCGCTGTGGGCGGTCGAAGCGGCCGGCGTTTACTGGATCGGAATCCGGCAGCGCGCGCAGCTCGTCCGCGCGTTCGCGCTCGTCATCGAAATCGGCGCCGGCATTGCGTTCGCGGCGTCGGGCATCGCAAGCAGCACCGATCCTCTTTTCGCCAATGCATTCTTTGCCGGCGCGATCCTGATCGCGCTTTCCGCGCTCGCATCCGCGCGCTTCGCCGATAGCGCGGGCGAGACCCTGCCCGCCGGCGAAAAGGTCATCGTTCATTTCGTCTTTGCGTGGGGTGTCATCTGGTGGCTCGCTGCGGGAAGCATCGAGCTCGCGCGACTCCTGTCGCGCACCAATGGACCGCACGCCGTTCTCGCGTGGGTGACGGGC
>DASSGI010000156.1:0-5516 GCA_035857655.1 Casimicrobiaceae bacterium
GTCGATGACGCCTTCCGACGGCGGCAGCGGTTCGCCGCGCGCCGCGCGCGTCGGCGCGACGTCGGTTGCGATCATCAGGTGCGGATCGGGATCGAGATCGGGAACGATCGCGCGCAGATCGGAAACGACAGCGCGCAGCGCCGTGCGATCCTCGGGGAGATTGCCGGTCAGCGAAAGCAGGTGCGACGCGTGCCGCGCGCCGACGATCAGCTCGACGGCGAGATAGCGCTGGACCACGGTGCCGGGCTGTCGGACCTTGCCGCGATTCATCCGGACGAAGTCGGAGGTCTCGGACGAGAAGCACGCCGCATAGGTTTCGCCGGCGGCGAGCGATTGATCGAGGACGGCGGCGAGGTCGTGGAAATACGCTTCCATGACCGCCGGCGCAGCGGCGACGTCGCGGGGCACGGTCACAGGTTGTCCTCGGCCTCTGGTTGGACTGCGTGGACCGAAGCGTCCAGAAGTCGGCCTCCGGAAGCATTCGCTTTGATGTCGATCCCCGCGCTTCGCGCGGGGCCCCTCGCCAGGTAGCTCATGCTTCCCCGCCGAAGACGGCGACATCGGAGAACACGCAGGCCGGCGACGCGTGCCCGACGCGGATCACCTGCGACGGCTCGCCCTTGCCGCAATGCGGCGACCCGAGGACGCGGACGGTGCTCTCGTTGCCGACGCGCTTCAAGCTCCTCCAGAAATTGGCGCTGATCCCGCGGTAGTTCGGATTCTTGACGACCTTGCCCAGCTTGCCGTTCTCGATCAGGCGTCCGCGCTCGCATCCGAACTGGAACTTGTTGCGCGAGTCGTCGATCGACCACGAGCAGTTCGTCTCCATCATGACGCCGCGCGCGATGCCGGCGATCATCTCGTCGAGCGTTGCGTCGCCCGGCTCGAGATTCAGGTTCGCCATGCGGTCGATCGGCGGACGGTTCCAGCCGTCGGCCCGCGAGTTCGACGTGCCGGGAAGGCCCGCGCGCTGCTGCGACGTCGCGCCGCCCAACGGCCGCTCGAGGACGCCGTTGCGAATCAGGTAGACGCGCTCGGCTGCCGCGCCCTCGTCGTCCCAGCCGTAGCTCGCGAGCTCCTCGCTGCGAGTCGGATCGAACGTGATGTTGAGTAGCGGTGACCCGTACTGATACGAGCCGAACATTTCGGGCGTGACGAAGCTCGTTCCCGCGAAATTGCGCTCGTCGCCGAGAATCCGATCGAGCTCGAGCGGATGACCGATCGACTCGTGAATCTGCAGGATCATCTGGTCGGGCATCAGCAGCACGTCCATCGTGCCGCCCGGGCAGTTCGGCGCCGCAACGAGCTCGAGCGCCTCGTCGGCGAGCCGGCGCATCGCCCCGACGAAGCCGAACCGCTCGAGAATCTCTTCGCCGCCCTGCTGGCACACGCCGCGGTCGCCGTAGAGGGTGCGCGTCTGCGTGTCGCCGTCGGCATGCGCGGTGACCGTCATGTGCGGGAACAGAAACCGATAGCGCTGGACGATGTCGCCGCCTTCGCTCGTAATCAGGCGATGCGTCGCGTTCAGCACGTCGCAGGACGCTTCCCAGTCGACGATCCGCGGATCGTCGGGTGCCGAGCGCGATTCGTGCATCAGCAATTCATACCATTCGCGGCGCGACCGCAGCGGCGAAGCAATCGACGGCGATGCGTATTCTCCACGAGTTGCCGGCCGAGGCAGCTTGCGCGAATCGAACAGCGCGTAACGCGCCGTCGCGCGCGCGAGCGTCGCCGCGCGTTCGAGCACGGCAGCGAGTCCCGACGGCGACATGTCGCCGGTCGCGGCGTAGCCGCATCCGCCGTCTGCGTAGACGGTCGCCATGACACCGCGATTGGTGCACGCGGAATGCGGCAGCGCCACGTTCTTGCGGACGGCAAACGACTCGCTCAGTTCGTCGACGCGGCGCAGCGACCAGAAATCGGCGCCGAGGGAGAGCGGCGGAAGATCGGAAATCGAAAAACGGTCGGCGTCGGGCATGTAGGTCCGGGAGGGCTGGAGGTCGGGGCGGCGGACTGGCGGCAGCGGGCCACGCCGCGTTTGCCGCGATTATAGGGGGTCAGCGGGAAGAGCTCGCTCCGTTTGCGGCGGCCGCGCTCGTCATGTCGAGCTGCCAGCCGACCACGACGTCAGGATCCTGGGCGAGCGGCGCGAAGCGAACGTCGCGAAAGCCCGCGGCGCGAGCCTGATCGGCCACGAGGCGCATTGCCGCCTCGTCGAGCGCTGCGTCGATCATCTCGCGCAGACGCTGCTCCGCCGCCTTGAAACCGCGATAGGTGCGCTCGAACGCTTCGGTGAACTCGCGCGGGGGCAGCTGTTGTCGCAACTCGAAGAGCTTCCCCAGCGCGGGCAGCACGTCGGCGAGAAGGTGCGAGCGTTTCGCTTGCGCGGACAGACGATGCAGATGCCCGATACGCTCGACGATTCGCGCGTGGAGCAGCGCGGCGCGATCCGCGTCCGTTCGCTCGGCAGCGACGTAATCGCGCAGGTCGGCGAACGCAGCGGCACGTTCCTCGAGCTCGCGCGCGTGAGCGAGCGATTCGTGCGCGGTCGTCACGACGACCGACGCTGCATGGTGCAGGACGAAGCGCGCGGGCGCGCCTCCTGCCATCACGCGATGGATCTCACGAAGCGCCGCTTCGCGCTGGGTGTATTCGAGCGAGTACTGGCCCGCGACCGCGTTGAAATAGCGATCGGCGAACGGCATCGCTTCCGCGCGCACGCCGCCGTGAAAGACGGTATTCCCGAAGCGCCGCTGACCGTCGGGCACGAAGCGCCGCGGATCGATGCGCGCGAGATCGATGCCGTGCACCTCGAGCGCAACGGAACGCATCCGTGCAGCATCGACGGCGATCAGCGGCAGCGCCCCGTTGCCCGTCCCGACATCGAGGATCCGCGCGTCCGCCGGGAGCGCGGCAAAGAACTGCTCCCACACCTTCCTGAGTTTGCCGGTGTAGGCATCCGTCGAATCGGTCGGGCACGAGACAACACGCCCGCTCCGCCAAAAGTCATCCCACTGCGGAAGGGTCACAACAGAGGTGACCTAGTTCGCGCGGGCGGAGGAGATCTTCGCGAGCTTCGCCGAATACAGGTCGTAATCGTTGCGCGTGGTGCTGAATTCGATCGCAAGCGCGAGCTGCTTGCGCGCCTCTCCGGTCTCCCCGAGGTTGACATAGGCGGCCGCGAGCCAGTAGCGGAACTCGTGAAAGTAGGGCGCGCGATCGACCTCTTTCGCGAACAGATCCCTTGCGAGCTTGAAATTGCCGGCCTGCATCGCCTTGATTCCGCGCGTGTAGTAGGCGAACGCCGGATTGGGTTCGATCCGATCCAGCTTGCGCTTCCATTCCTGCGCTTCGGCAACGCGTCCCTCGTCGTTCAGTGCACGGGTCAGGTTGGACATCGCGTGCACGTTTTGCGGCTGCCGATCGAGGGCGTACACGAACGCCCGCTCGGCGTCGGCGAGGTTTCCATGACGGTGATAGATGACGCCGAGGGTGTTGTAGGCGCTCGCGAATTCGGGATCCCTGTCAATCGCCGCCTTCGCCCACGCGTACGCATCGTCGAGCCGGCCTCGTGCGAGCGCCTCCGCCGCCCGATTGTTCATGTACATCGCGACGATCGTGGGTTCGGGGATCTCGCGCGCCTGCACGCCGCGCGTTTCGATCGGCGGGAGGAAATCGATGATCTTTTCGTCGCCGCCGTACCGACCGAGTGCGACGTCAAGGGCGCGCATGCCCAGGATCAGGTTGACGTGCCCGACGAACATGTAGATGTCGCCGCTGCGGCCGAGCGCATCGTCCACGTACACGGATTGATAGCGCACCGCCAGATTCATCGACTTCGCGAACGCCGCGGTCATGATGACGAGCGACAGGCAATTGCCGTTGTGCGCAGCGAAGGTGTCCGCCGCGTTGCGCGTGGCTGTCCCGTCGTAGGTGACCCGCAGTCGCGGCTGGACCCCGCCCTTGATGTACAGCGAATCGAACAGCGCCTGGCGGTTCCCCTTCAAGTGCGCGTCGGGTGCGACTTCGGTGTCGACGAACCGCTTCATTTCGTCGCTCATCGCAAACAGGTCGTCGGCGGTGACGCGTTCGGACGGGGCGGCGAACAACTGATCCTGGAACAGCGCCTGCGGCGCCTTCGTCGTGGGAACGGGTGCCGTTGCACATGCTGCAAGCCATATGCAGAGCACCAATCCCGCGAAACGACTCATCGAATCTCTCCCCTGCCTCTCGCGCTGCCGCGGCCGCGCTGCCGTAGTCCGCGCTCGCCGGATTGTAGCGCCAGGACGCGGCACCGGATATCGATTGGAGAGGCGGTGAAGGAAAGCAGGCGACCCGCGAGGATCCATTCCCCGCGCCGCGATAGAAAAATCACATGCCGGGCGAGCGCCGGGTGCCTTGCTCCGGCGTCGTCCCCGCGAGCTTCCCGAGCGCGGGTCCGACCACGCGGACGATGCGCCAGTCCGGCAGGATCTTCGCGCCCAAGCCCTGGTAGAAGTCGATTGCACGAGTGTTCCAGTCGAGAACAGCCCATTCGAACCTGCCGCAGCGGCGCTCCTGGGCGATCGCGGCCAGCGCACACAACAGGGCCGTCGCACACCCACGGCGACGGTATTCGTCGCGGACAAACAAGTCCTCGAGCCACAGTCCCCGGCGCCCGAGAAATGTAGAGAAATTCTGGAAAAACAGCGCAAATCCCGCCGGACGTCCATTCTTCGATGCAATCAGCGCTTCCGCGCCGGGTTTCGGGCCGAACAAAGCGTCCTCGATATCGGCCGCTGTCGCCACGCAGATGGCGGTGAGGTTTTCGAACGCTGCCAGCGCCAGAATCATCTCGTGCAGCGCCGGGGCATCGGCGCGGCGCGCCATGCGGATCTCGAATTCGCCGTTGCTGTTCGTAGTCGTCATCAGAATCCCCTGCGGCATGGCGTGGGCCCATCGCGACGGGCACGGCCGCCTACGCGAAAGCGCACCTCGTCGCCGCAAGGACGCACAGTAGCATCGCTTCCGCGAGCGATCGATAGGGGCCCGCCCGCGCCGCCGCTGAAGGGTGCGCGCCGCAACGGCGAAATCGGTCGCTGTACATCACAGTCTCGCCGACGGAATGCAAGGCGCGCGGCGGCTTGGATCGAGTTCGATGTCGCAGTGCAACAAGCCAGCCGCGGTCGTCGAATCGACCGCTCCTTCGCCGTGGCGGAATTGCAACAAATTCGTGAGGGATGCGGCGTTTGGCGTCGATTTCGTTGCGAAGGAAATTTGTACGGGGGTATCGTCACCTTGCTCGTCGCTCGGCCTGTTCGTTCGCGGCCGGCACACAACTCCTATTACTCCTCTAACTCCTTACCGTCTGGGGGAACTAGCATGAAATTCAAGTCGAAGAAGGTCGCGCTTGCCGTAGCGCAAGTTCTGGGAATCGGCGGTGCCGTTGCAATCATCGGCTCGCCCGCCCAGGCGCAAGACCTGCGGATCACGGTGACCGGTTCCTCGATCAAGCGGGTCGAGTCCGAAGGCGCCCT
>DASSGI010000157.1:0-2796 GCA_035857655.1 Casimicrobiaceae bacterium
CGCGAGATCGCGCAAAGAGTCCTCGGTACGACGACGATCGCGTATCAGGGCGAGACGATCGAGCTTGGTAACACCTTCGACCGGCTGACGATGGCCGAGGCGATCCATCGATACAACACGCGCTATCCGCTGCACGAGCTCGCGAAGCCCGAGTACCTGAAGGGCGCGCTCGCGCCGCTCGATGTCGAAGTGTTCGCGAGCGACGGCGTCGGGATGCTGCAGTTGAAGCTCTTCGAAGCGACGACCGAGGCGAAGCTCGTGCAACCGACCTTCATCATCGCGCATCCAACCGACGTCTCGCCGCTCGCGCGCGCGAACGACGCCGATCCGGCGATCACCGACCGCTTCGAGCTCTTCATCACTGGACGCGAGATCGCGAACGGCTTCTCGGAGCTGAACGATCCCGAAGACCAGGCTGCGCGCTTTCGCGGCCAGGTCGAAGCCCGTGAAGCGGGCGACGAGGAGGCGATGTTCTTCGACGCCGACTACATCCGCGCGATGGAATACGGACTGCCGCCGACGGCGGGCGAGGGGATCGGGATCGACCGGCTCGTGATGCTGCTCACCGACTCGCCGTCGATCCGCGACGTGATCCTCTTTCCGCAGCTCAAGCGGGAAACATAGCTTTTTGTAACGAGGTATATCGGAAACCTGACGAGGGGCGAACGATGGCAACCGACTTTCGCAGCGATACCGTCACACGGCCGACGGCTGCAATGCGCGCGGTCATGGCCGACGCGCCGGTCGGCGACGACGTGTTCGGCGACGATCCGAGCATCAACGCGCTCGAAGCCGAGGTCGCGGAGATGCTGGGCTTCGAAGCCGCGATGTACGTTCCGTCGGGAACGCAATCGAACTTGATCGGCGTGATGACGCACTGCGCGCGCGGCGACGAGTACATCGTCGGGCAGGAGGCGCACACGTATCGCTACGAGGCAGGCGGCGCAGCGGTGCTCGGGAGCATCCAGCCGCAGCCGCTCGACAATGCCGCCGACGGCACGATTCCGCTGCCGGCGATCGAGGCGGCGATCAAGCCCGACGATTCGCACTTCGCGAAGACGCGGCTGATCGCGCTCGAGAACACGATCGGCGGCAAAGTGCTTCCCGCCGGCTACTCGGCCGCCGTCCGCGAGCTCGCCGATCGGCACAAGCTCGCGATGCACCTCGACGGCGCACGGCTGTGGAACGCCGCGGTCAAGCAGCGTGTCGAACCGCGTGCAATCGCCGAGCATTTCGATTCGGTGTCGGTATGCCTGTCGAAAGGGCTCGGCGCTCCGGTGGGATCGGTTCTGTGCTCGACACGCGAATTCATCAAGAGCGCGCGCCGCTGGCGCAAGATGCTGGGCGGCGGGATGCGGCAGGCGGGAATCCTCGCTGCGGCGGGGCGTCATGCGCTCAAGCACCACATCGAGCGTCTCGCCGAGGATCACGAGAACGCGTCGCGGCTTGCGGCGGGTTTCGCCAAGCATCCGGAGTTGAGCGTCACGCCGACGCAGACGAACATGGTGTTCGTCACCGTGCGCGCCGACATCGCCGATGCGTTCGCCGCACACCTCGCGGCAGCCGACGTGCGTCCGCACGGGACGGCGCGGCAGCGCTGGTGCACGCACCTCGACGTGTCGCGCGCCGACATCGACACGGCGATCGCCTGCGTCGACAAGTTTTTCGCGAAGTAAGCCGCGACGCGCGAGAGCGCGGTGGATTCGAGATTGGGGACTGTAGCGATCGGAGGGCCGGATGACGCGCTATTCGAGCTTCCGCGAGTTCTACCCGTTCTACCTGTCGGAGCACACGCATCCGATGTGCCGCCGGCTGCATTTCGTCGGAGCGATCCTCGCGATCGGCTTCGTGACCGCCGCGTTCACCGCGCGAAACCTGTGGTGGCTCGTGCTGGCTTTGCTCTTCGGTTACGGGTGCGCGTGGGCAGGGCACCTCTTCTTCGAGCACAACCGGCCGGCGACCTTCACGCACCCCGTCTACAGCTTCATCGGAGACTGGGCGATGTTCCGCGACATGCTGACCGGGCGGATCCGCTGGTAGACGGGTCTTCGCCGCGGATCGGTCTCGCGCGAGCGGCGGCCGGCTTGCAATCGGAGCGGATGAACGCCATCTGACGGACGATGGAAACGGCCTCCCTCGATCTGCAGCTCACCGGGATGACCTGCGCGGCATGCGCCGCGAGGATCGAGCGCGTTCTTAACCGCGCCGACGGCGTTCAAGCCGCGGTCAATTTCGCGACCGAAACGGCGCACGTGGATTTCGACGCCGCAAAGGCCACGCCCGCGTCGCTGATCGAAGCCGTTCGCAAGGCCGGCTACGATGCCGCGCCGGTCGCCGATCCGTTCGCGCAGCCCGACGAGGATGCCAAGGCCGAAGCTGAGCGCTATCGGCGCGAGCTCTGGCGCTTCAGCATCGCCGCGCTCCTCACCGCGCCGCTCGTCGCGCAGATGCTCGGCATGATGGGCGGCATTCACGCGCTCGAGCTTCCGATCTGGCTGCAGTTCGCGTTCGCGGCGCCGGTTCAGTTCTGGTCAGGCGCGCGCTTCTACGCCGGCTCGTGGAAGGCATTGCGCGGCGGCGCCGCCAACATGGACGTGTTGATCGCGCTCGGCACGACGGCGGCATTCGTGTTCAGCGTCGCGGTGTGGCTCGTTCCGCTTCCGGGCCAGCACGTGTATTTCGAAGCGGGCGCCGTCGTGATCACGCTCGTGCTGCTCGGCAAGCTGCTCGAAGGCCGTGCCAAGGCGCGCGCCGCCGACGCGATTCGCGAACTGCTGCGGCTGCAGCCGTCGACGG
>DASSGI010000158.1:0-7017 GCA_035857655.1 Casimicrobiaceae bacterium
GACGAGCTCGATCGCGAGCATCGCGCCGAGCCCGCGCACGTGGCCGATTTCGTCCCAGCGCTCCTGCCACGCGAGCATGCGTTCGCGGATCTGGTCGCCGATCGCGGCGCTGCGGTCGTTCAGGCTCTCCTCCTCGAACACGTCGAGCACTGCCAGCGCGGCGGCCTGCGCGACGGGGTTGCCGACGTACGTGCCGCCGATCGCCGAGTCGCCCGGCGCGTCCATGATCTCGGCGTTGCCGATCACGCCCGAGAGCGGCAGGCCCGCCGCGATCGACTTGGCGATCGTGATCAGGTCCGGCTCGACGTCGTAGTGCTCGATCCCGAACATCCGGCCGGTGCGGCCGAAGCCGGTCTGGACCTCGTCGACGACGAAGACGATCCCGTTGTCGTCGCAGATCCGGCGCACGCCTTCGACGTACTCCGGCGGCGCGACCACGAACCCGCCCTCGCCCTGCACCGGCTCGAGCACGATCGCGGCGACGTTCTCGGCGGCGACCTGCGTCACGAGCGTCCGCTCGAGCGCCGCGAGCGCATCGGCCGGTCGCCCGGCCCGGAGTGCGGATTGCGCACGCGCGACCGGATCCTCGGTCGGCGGCGCAATGGGCGGCGACTGAAGCGCGCCATGACACTCCTTGTAGCGTTTGCCGCTCCCGCAGGGGCACGGCGCATTGCGCGACGGGGGCGGCAACATCGGAGAGACGTTCGGGGAAGGCCCTGGCTTGCCCCGCGCGCGGGCGGGTTCCGTATAATCGGCACGGTTTGGCGCGCGCGTCAACGCCGCGAAGGGCGGGGGGCCAGTGCTGTTCTCGAGCCGACAGTTCGTCGATGTCATCGTGGCCGCTCCCGTCGGCCGCATCAACCATTCGTCTGCGGGCGAGCTCGAAGCGGCGCTGTCGCCGCTGCTCGAGCAGACCGCGTCCGGCAAGGGCGGTCTCGTCCTCGATTTCGCGGCCGTCGACTACATCAGCAGCGTCGGGCTGCGAATCCTGATGGTCGCGGCGAAGCAGATGCGTGCAAAGAACGCCCGCATCGCGGTCGCTGCGTTGCAGCCCGTCGTCGCCGAAATCTTCGCGATCAGCCGCTTCGACAGCGTGCTCGAGGTCTATCCGTCGGTCCGCGATGCGATCGCCAAGCTCTCGCCCGCGGCGCTGGCATCGTACGACGCTCAATGAAGCGCATCCGCTTCTGGGGGACGCGCGGGTCGCTGCCCGTGTCGCTGACCGCGGCGGGTGTCCGGCGAAAGCTCGTCACCGCATTGCGCGGCGCTTCGGGGCGCGTTTTCAATTCCGACCGCGAGATCGACGAGTATCTCGACGGCCTGGGAATAGCGGTGGCCGGGACTTACGGGGGCCACTCGCCTTGCGTCGAGCTCGAAACCGGCGGTTCCGAGTATGTGCTCTGCGATCTCGGCAGCGGGCTGCGCCCGTTCGGGCAGGCGGCGATCGCCCGCCACGGGCCGAGCTCGCCGCAGACGTATCACATCTTCGTGTCCCACGTGCATTGGGACCACATCATGGGCCTGCCGTTCTTCACGCCGGCCTACATCCCCGGCAACCGCGTGCGCTTCTACGGCTGCCACCCGTGGCTCGAAGCGGCGCTGCGGCGCCAGCAGGAGAATCCGTCGTTTCCCGTCGATTTCTCGTATCTGCGCGCGAACATCGAATTCACGGTGCTCAAGCCGGGCAAGACCTATGACATCGCCGGGATGAGCGTCACCGCGAAGCTGCAACGGCACGCCGGCGATTCCTACGGCTATCGCTTCGAAGCGAACGGCAAGTCCGTCGTGTACACGACCGATTCGGAGCACAAGCTTGCCGACCCGGCGGAGACCGAGGGCATCGTCGAGTTCTTCCGCAAAGCCGACGTCGTGATCTTCGACGCGATGTATTCGCTGGCCGAGGCGACGACGGTGAAGGCAGACTGGGGACATTCGAGCAACGTCGTCGGCGTCGAGCTGTGTCAGCTCGCCGAAGTGCGCCATCTGTGCCTGTTCCACCATGAGCCCGCGAACGAGGACGAAGCGATCAGCAGGATTCTCGAGGAAACACGCCGCCTCGAGGAAATCACGCGCACGCGCAAGCCGATGCACGTGAGCGCAGCCTACGACGGGATGGAAATCGAGTTGTGAGTCGTCCCGCGGTATCGGCGGCCCCCGTGAGGCGGTCCGCGCCGATACGCCTCGTTGCAGTTCCGCTGCTCGTCGTTCTCACCGCGTTGATCTGGATCGGTCCGCGCTTCACCGAGCGCGGGCAGTCGGCGTGGTTCGATGCCTATCAGGTGATCTCGCCGCGGCAGGTCGCGTCGATGCCGGCGACGATCGTCGAGGTCGACCAGAAGAGTCTCGCGGCGCTCGGCCAGTGGCCTTGGCCGCGGCCGGTGCTCGCGCAGCTGATCCGCGACATCAACCGCCATCAACCGGCGGCGATCGGAATCGACATCCTGATGCCCGAAGCCGACGGCCTCTCGCTCGAGCGTCTGTTCGCCCGCACCGGCATTGTCGATCCGACGGCGGCGGGCCAGCTTGCGGCGCTCTCGGCGTCCGATCAGGAGCTCGCGAAGACGCTCGCCGCGGCGCCGACGGTTCTCGCGGTTGCCGGCAGCGACACTGCGACGGGGATGCTGTTGCGCGTGGCCCCGTTCGTCATCACCGATGTAGCGAGCGGCGCGGCGGCCGCGGAGCCGGTCGCGCCCGACGTGCCGCGCTTCGCGGGCGTACTGACGAGCCTCGACCAACTCGACCGTGCGGCAGCCGGCCACGGCCTCATCTCGGTCGAGCTCGCCGGCGGGCTGATTCGTCGGATCCCGCTCGCGGCGAGCGTCGATGGGACGCTCGTTCCGGCATTCGCGATCGAGATGCTCCGCGTGGCCGTCGGCGCTCCGATGCTGCGGATGCTGACGCGTGGCAGTTCGGTCGTCGGGATCGGCGTCGGGAGATTCATCACCCAGACGGAGGAGGACGGTGCGGCTCGCGTCTACTACTCGCCGCACAACAGCGATCGCTTCATCTCGGCGGTCGACGTTCTCGACGGCAAGCTCGATCCGAAGCAGATCGAGCGCAAGCTCGTGCTGATCGGCGTCACCGGCGTCGGCATGGTCGAGGACAAGAACACGCCGCTCGGTCTGCCGATGCCCGGCGTCGAGATCCACGCGCAGCTCCTCGAGAATCTCTTCGACCAGACGCTGCTGCGGCGGCCGGCGTGGGCCTCGCGCGCCGAGGCTGTCGCGTTCCTGCTTCTCGGCGCGCTGCTCGTCTTTGCAACGCCGCGCTGGAGCCCGCGCAATTCGGCGTTGCTCGCGATTTCCTGCGTCGTGCTGCTCGTCCTCTCGGGTTATCTCGCGTTCCGACTGCAACGGCTGCTGTTCGATGCGGCGCTGCCGGGCTCGGCGCTGCTGTTGCTGTTCCTGACGCTGCTCGTGCTCACGCTGGCGGAAGCCACCCGGCAGAGAAGGGCGCTCGAGCTTCTCGTGCAGCGAGAGCGCGAGCAGAAGGCTCGGATGGCCGGAGAGCTCGACGCGGCGAAGCGCGTGCAGATTGCCTCTCTGCCGCGGGCCGAAGTCCTTGTCAAGGATCGCCGGATCGACCTCGCGGCGACGATGGTTCCGGCGCGCGAAGTCGGCGGCGACCTCTACGATTTTTTTCGGCTCGACGATCGACACCTGTTCTTCCTCGTGGGCGACGTCGCCGGCAAAGGCCTCAGCGCCAGCACCTTCATGGCGGTCAGCAAGGCGCTATACAAGAGCACGATCCTGCGAACGTCGGGCGCCGATATCGGCGAGCTGATGGCGCTTGCGAACGCCGAGGTTTCGCGCGACAACCCCGAAATGCTGTTCGTCACTGCCTTCGCCGGCGTTCTCGACCTCGTTTCCGGAGAGCTTGCGTATTGCAACGCCGGTCACGAAAACCCTTACGTCGTGAATCCGGCGAAGGCGACCGTCGTGCGCATCGAGGACGGCGGAGGGCCGCCGCTCTGCGCGGTCGACGATTTCGCTTATCGCGGCGCGGAGCGCCAGCTGCAAGCGGGTGAGCTCTTGTGCCTCGTCTCCGACGGCGTGACGGAGGCCATGGCCGCGGACGGAAAACTCTACGGCGGCCAGCGTGTTCGGCAGTTCCTGAGGCAGGTGGTCACCAGGGAGACGCCGGCCGCGGGTCTCGTCGACGCGCTGCGCGCCGACGTCGATGCGTTCAGCGCGGGAACGGAAGCCGCCGACGATCTTACGGTGCTGGTGCTTCGGTGGAACGGGCCCGCTAAATAGGTTCAGCGCACGACGATCTCGACGCGGCGATTGCGCGGCTCGGCGACCTGATCGGGAGTCTTCACCAGCAGCTCGCGCTTGCCGCGGCCCACCGCCTCGATGTTCGCCGGCGCGACGCCGCGAGCGACGAGCAGTCCCTTCACCGCTTCCGCGCGCTTGAGCGCGAGCGCATCGTTGAGCTGATCGGTCCCTACCGTGTCGGTATGTCCGACGACGACGAGATCCGGTACGGGGTATTTCGTGATCTCGACGACGACCGTCTCGAAGACCTGTTTCGACTCGGCGGTGAGCTCGTCCTTGCCCTCTTCGAAATTCAGAGTGAACGACTCCGCACGTCGCGGCTGCGCCGCGAGCGCCGGTCCGAAGCGCGCCTCGACCTCCTTCTGGTCGGACGTGTACGGCAGAGCGCCCGCCGGCTGCTGCCGAACCGCCGCATAAGGTTTGTCGAGCACGTAGCTGTCCTTGCCTTGTTTCACTTCGACAGCCGCGTCGCGGCCGTCCTTCTCGGGCAGCAGGATCACCGTGCCGGTGTTGTAGCAACCCCCGAGCCACGCGGCGAGCGCGAGCGCGACGAGTCCCGCAGCGAACCGAACGCGCGGGCTAATCGTCATTCGAGCTCACTACGAACTCGGTGCCGCGGATACCGAGGATCGACGCGGCCGTTCGGACTTTCATCGCATCGGGCGACTGCTTGGCAATGCGTCCGGAGATGACGGCGAGCGAGCCCTTCGTCAGCGTGGTGTCGAACTGCCCTTGGCTCGTCGTCGAGTCGTACTCGTAACGGTCGAGCGACAGGATGCTGTTCGGGCCGGCCGACAGCAGCGAGTTGTCGCTCATCGTGAGACCCACCGATCCATCCGCGCCGGTCTTCAGCACGTCGCCTGTTTGCAGGCGCGTGCCCGGGGTCGCCGGAATCGCCTGCCCGCCGCGCTCGATCGTCACCTGGCCTTTGGCGATCTTGATCTGGCCGATGTCGGCCCCGAGCGCTGGGAAAGCGAGCGCTGCAGCCAGGACGGCAACCGAAATCCGGGATGTTCGCCCAATCCGTGTCGACATAGAGGCTCCCCAAAGGCGGCGCCGGGGCGGCTCCAGCGCGAGACCGCGCACTCGGTCGGCGCCCGAACGGCGTGCTGCGATCTATTCTATACCGGCACGAGACGCGCCCTCGTGGCCGGAATTCCGGGGACCCGACCAGCGCGAGTTCGAGCTTGTAACGCGCCACCCGGCTCGTTAGCATCCGCGTTGCGACAAGGTCCGCCACATCCGAGCGGACCGAGCTCACGTGAGGAGGGCGCTGTAATGAGACGCGCGCGCACGACTGCAGGATTGTTTCTTGCCGCAGCGCTTGCTGCAGGCGCGGCGGCCGCGGATGTGAAGATCGCTTTCATCGACCCGTTGTCGGGCGGCGCAGCGAGCACGGGCATCCTCGCGCAGAAGACCCACCAGTTCTACATCGACGCAATCAACGCCGCGGGCGGCATCAACGGCGAGAAGATCGAGCTTCTCTCCTATGACAACAAGGTGAACCCGCAGGAATCGCTGATCCAGCTGAAGAAGGCCATCGACGAGGGCGCGCGCTTCGTCGTCCAGGGCAACGGCAGCTCCGTCGCGCTCGCGATCACCGACGCCGTGCAGAAGCACAACGAGCGCAACCCGGGCAAGGAAATCCTGTTCCTCAACTACGCTGCCGTCGATCCGGCACTCACCAACGAGAAATGCAACTTCTGGCATTTTCGCTTCGATGCCGACGCCGACATGAAGATGGCCGCGATGACGGACACGATCGCGAAGGACTCGAAGGTGAAGCGGGTCTACCTGATCAACCAGGACTACTCGTTCGGCAAGGCGGTCGCGGCAGCGGCGAACAAGATGCTCGCGGACAAGCGCCCCGACATAAAGGTCGTCGGCGATGAGCTGCATCCGCTGCAGAAGGTCAACGATTTCTCGCCGTACGTCGCAAAGATCAAGGCTTCCGGCGCCGACACCGTGATCACCGGCAACTGGAGCAACGACATGGTGCTCCTCATCAAGGCGGGCAAGGACGCCGGTCTCAAGGTGGAGTGGGAGACCTACTACGGCGGAAGCCCGGGCGCGGTGACGGCGATCGGCGAAGCCGGCGTCGGCACGTTGAAACAGGTTTCGGAATGGCATCGCAACGCGACTCCCGAGCTCGACGCCTCCGTCGCGGCATTCACGAAGCGCTATCCGGGGAAGGAGAACGAATACGCGTATTGGCGGGCGAAGACGATGTGGGAGATGTTCGCCGCTGCGGCGAAGAAAGCGGGATCGAACGACCCGGTGAAGATCGCGAAAGCGCTCGAGGGAATGAAGATGTCGACGTCGCTCGGCGAAGTCGAGATGCGCGCCGACAACCATCAGATCCTGCAGCCGCTCTATGTGTCGACGCTGTCGAAGGGCGTGAAGTACGACAGCGAGGAATCCGGCTTTGGCTGGAAGACCGATGCCAAGGTCGACGCCAAGGCAACCGCGCTGCCGACCACCTGCAAGATGGAGCGGCCGCGGTAACGGCGCATCCGGGTAATGCGAGGCAGAGCACGGCGCGTCCGCGGACTTAGGCCTGCGCATGCGTCCGCGAACGCGCCGTACTCCGCCTCGAGTCGGGGGCTTGGCGAACGCGCTCGTCGACCTGATGCCCGCGAACACTGGGATGGGCCGAACGATGCGGGATACCGGGCGTTCGCGGCGCACGCGACAACCCAAATTCGCTGTCGCTCGCATGGGACGAGGCGGGGTACCGAGC
>DASSGI010000159.1:0-2565 GCA_035857655.1 Casimicrobiaceae bacterium
CCGAGTGCGACGTGGCTATCGAAGCGCAAGGCGACGGGCACGTTCAGAGCGCGATTCGAGCGTTCCGCAACAAGCTGCTCGCCGAGCACGCCGGGGCGAGCGTCGAGCAGACGACGAATGCAATCGCACGCGCCGACTCCATCGCAGCGGCGCTTTCGACGCTGGGGTCGGACGCGCGCCGGCTCGAAACGCTCGACGCACCGGAACTCCATGAAGGCGTGCTGGGCATCGCGTCGATCGGAGATCCCGAACAGCCGGTTTCACTGGAAAGGCTCGTCCGACAGATCGCTCCCGACACGAGCGGCAAGCGCATCGCTTCGGGGCCGATCGTCGTCGGTCTTGCGATCCTCGTTGCCGTCGCGCTCGCGCTCGTGTGGCGCTTCACGCCGCTCGCCGACATTGTCACGTTGAAGACAATGGTCGCGCTGGCGAGGTCGCTCGACGACTACTGGTGGGCGCCGCTCGCGGTGATCGTCTCTTATACGCCGGCGAGCCTCGTGATGTTCCCGCGTTGGCTCATCACGCTGGCCGCGGTCGCCATCTTCGGGCCCTGGGCGGCTTTCCTTTATGCGGAGGTCGGCGTGGTGCTCGCAGCGCTCTGCGGCTACGTGACCGGCAAGCTCGTGAGCCGAGACACCGTGCGTCACATGGCGGGGCCGCGGATCAACCGCTTGACGCAGCTCCTGCGCCGCCGCGGCCTGATCGCGGTCACGATGGTTCGTCTCGTGCCGATCGCACCGTTCATGGTGGTCAACGTCGTGATGGGAGCGACCCGAATCCGATCCCGTGACTTCGTCATCGGTACGGTCCTGGGTATGCTTCCGGGGATGCTCGCGACGACCGTTCTCGGCGACCAGCTCACTGCCGCGATCGCCAATCCCACCCAGGCCAACTTCTGGATCGCCGCGGTTGCAGTGCTCGCGCTCGCGACGATCGCCTACGCAAGCCAACGGTGGCTACGGCGCGCAGACGCCAGGAATCAGGCCAAGCGCAGCTAGTCTCCCAATCGATGCCGTCGTTACGACTTGCCTCGTACAACATTCACTGCGGCATCGGGCGCGATGGGCGATTCTCGGAACAGCGGATTCTCGACGTGCTGCGCGAGATCGACGCCGATGTCGTCGCGCTGCAGGAAGTGGAGTCGCTCAAGAGCGGCATCGACATGCTCGGGTGGCTCGCTCACCGCACGGGTTCCCAGGCGGTCGCCGGAACGACGCGCACGCATGACGACGGCCACTACGGCAACGGTCTCCTCACGCGTTGCCCGATCGTCGCGAGCGAGCTGCTGGACTTGAGCTGGCGCGGACGCGAGCCGCGCGGCGCGATCGCCGCCGACCTCGATTGCGCGGGACAGAAGTTGCGCGTCGTTGCGACGCATCTCGGCCTTCGCCCTGCGGAGCGCCGCGAACAGGTCGAGCACCTGCTGCGCCTTTTTCGAAAACGCCCGGGCGAGCAGGCGGTGCTTCTGGGCGACCTCAACGAGTGGTTCCTGTGGGGACGCCCGCTGCGGCGTCTGCACGCTTACTTCACCAGCACGCCCGCGCCCGCGACGTTTCCCGCAATCTCGCCGTTTCTCGCGCTCGATCGCCTCTGGACGCATCCGCGGAAGATTCTTCGCGAGATCAAGGTGCATGCGAGCGCAACCGCACGGATCGCATCGGATCACTTGCCGCTCGTGGCCGAAATCGAGCTGTAATCCGCCGTGCCATACTGATATCCGAAGTTTACGAGCGGAGGTGCTCGTGCTATCGCCCAGGCGGTTCGGCGCCAATTTCGCGCGCATCCTGCTGACGATCGGCGCCGCGGCGCTCTTTTCCGGCTGCAGGAACCTGTACTTTCAAGCCGCGGGCGAGCCGCCCGCCGAAGCATCGCGCCACCGGCTCGCCGCGTGGCCCGATCGCGAGTACTGGACCGGAATCGTTTTCAACGGTGACAAGATCGGCTTCTCCCATCTGGCGCTCGGTCCGGGCGAGGCGCTCGGGACGTTCGAGCTTCGGTCCGATGCCGCCTTCGTCCTGAGCTTCATGGGTTACACGAAGCGTCTCAATCTCAAGTCTTACGACCTCGTCCGCGAGAATCTCGATCTCGTCGATTTCCATTACGAATACGTGATCGACGGCAATGCGCTGTCGCTCGACGGAAAGCGCCGCGGCGGCTCGCTCGACGTGATCGCGCGCAACGGCGACCGGACGACGGCCTCGTCGCTCGCCGCCGCCGGGCGACTGTATCCCCAGTCCGCGATCACGTTGTATCCGACATTTGCGGGGCTCGTGCCGGGACGCGAGTTTCGCTACCCGGTCTACAGCGGCGAGCTGCAGAAGATAGCGCAAGTCACGCAGCGCGTTGCCGCTTTCGAGCGGAGCACGCTGTTCGCAGGCGAAGCGTATCGCGTCGAGACCGAGCTCGAGGGCTATCGCGTCGACACCTGGATAAGCCCGCGCGGCGCGCCGCTGCTCGAGATCGGGATGAACGGCGTTCTCATCTCCGGGCTCGAGGACGAATCACGCGCCCGCGCCTATCTTGCGAACGCGAGCCTCAACAAGTCCGAGGCGATCGTCGAATTCG
>DASSGI010000160.1:0-13312 GCA_035857655.1 Casimicrobiaceae bacterium
AAGCTGATCGAGGACCAGCAGAGCATCCAGACTGTCTCCGAGATCGGCCTGATCCTGCTGTTGTTCATGATCGGTCTCGAGATGGACCTGAAGAAGCTGCTCGTGGCCGGCAAGCCGGTCATCGTCACGGGCGTGCTGCAATTCGTGCTCTGCGCTGCGCTGGGCGTCGCATTCTTCGCGCCGTTCGGATTCAAGATGAGCGGCGGGGACTTCGGGCTCCTCTATCTCGCCGTGTGCTGCGCGATCAGCAGCACGATGATCGTCGTCAAGCTCCTTTACGACAAACAGGAGCTCGATACGCTCCCCGGAAGGATCACGCTCGGCGTGCTCGTGTTCCAGGACATCTGGGCTATCGTCGTGCTCGGAATCCAGCCGAACCTCCTCGATCCGCAGTTCGGGACGCTGCTCGCCTCGCTCGTCAAGGGCACGCTGCTCGTTGCCGTCAGTCTGCTCGTCAGCAAGGCGCTCCTGCCGCAGCTCTTCCGCTCGGTCGCGAAGCTCCCCGAGCTGATGCTGATCGGATCGCTCGCCTGGTGCTTCATCGTGAGCGCCGCCGCCGACGCTGCCGGGTTGTCGCGCGAAATGGGGGCGCTCATCGCCGGCATCAGCATTTCGACGTTCCCGTACAACATGGACGTCGTCGCGAAGGTCGTCAGCATCCGCGACTTCTTCGTCACGCTGTTCTTCGTCGCGCTGGGAATGCAGATACCGATGCCCACGATGGACCTGATCGAGATCGCGCTCATCGCCTCCCTGTTCCTGATCGCGAGCCGGTTCATTGTCGTGTTCCCGATTCTGCGTTGGCTCGGCCTCGGTCACCGGACGAGCCTGTTGCCGGCGATCAACCTCGCACAGATGAGCGAGTTCGCGATGGTGATAGCCGCGATCGGCGTCGGCTACCAGCACATCGACCAGAGGACGGTCGGCATCCTCATCTTCGTGTTTGCGATCACGTCGGTCGCGTCGACGTACCTGATCGGATACAGCCATCCGCTGCAGCAGGCGCTCGGTGGGTGGCTGCGGAAGCTCCACCTCAAGGATCTCGACGAGGGCGAAGCCGAAGCGACAGCGCCCGCGCATGCCGGCAAGGACGTCGTCGTGCTCGGCTTCTTCATCGAGGCGAGCGCGCTGATCCACGAGTACGAGCTTGCCGCGGTCGGCCGCCGTCACCCGCTGCTCGATCGCGTGCTCGTCATCGACTTCAATCCCCAGGTGCATGCCGAGCTCAAGCGCCGCGGCATCGCGTGCCTCTACGGCGACATCTCGCACATGGAGACGCTGCACCACGCCGATATCCACGGCGCTGCGCTCGTGGTCTCGACGATATCCGACACGATGCTCAAGGGCACCGACAACATGCGCCTGCTCAAGCACGCGCGCAGGCTCTGTCCGCACGCGCGGGTGATCGTGACGGCGAATGGGCCTGGGGCGGCACTCGAGATGTACGAAGCCGGCGCGGACTACGTGTTCGTCCCGCGGTTGCACTCGGCGTCGCAGATGTGCGAGGTCGTTGCGCAGGCGCTGCAGGAAGGGTTCAACAAGGTGCGGGACGAGCACATCGCCCAGCTGCGGCGGCGCAACGAGGTGCTGAAGTAGCGGACACTATTCCAGCTTCCCCACGCGCCGCACCGCGTCTCCCAGCTTCTGCGCATCGGCTTCCCAGAAACGCGCGAGCTCGGGCGCGTCGAGGTACTGAATCGGCGTTTCGACGGTGGCCATCGCGGCGACGAACCGCGGATCCCCTGCGGTTGCCTTCGCAGCGTCGCGCAACCGGGCGAGAACGGCCTCGGGCGTGCCGGCCGGCGCGAACAGCGCCGCCCACTGGAAGAACACGACGGGAATTCCGGACTCGGTGAGCGTCGGAACATCGGGCAGCGATGCGAGGCGCCCCTCGCCCCACGACGCGAGCACACGCAGCTTGCCGGCTTTCACGTGCTGGATCACCGTCGACGGCCCCGACGCGATCGCATCGACGTTGCCGGCGAGCAGCGCGACCACCGCCGGTCCGGCGCCCGTGTAAGGAACGTGCAGCAGCTTCACCCCTGCCCCTGCAGCGAGCATCTCCATCGGCATGTGCATCGTTCCGTAGTTTCCGGACGACCCGAAAGTGATCTTGCCCGGATTCGCGCGCGCGTCAGCGAGAAAATCCTTCAGCGTTTTCCACGGACTCTCCGCGCGAACTGCGAGCACCGTCGGATCGGCAGTGAAGCGCGCGATCGGAGTGAACTGGTTGAGCTGGTACATCGGCGCGCGGCCGGTCACCTTGTCCGCCTCGGGAAGAATCACGATCGACGAGAGCGCGAGCAGCAGCGTGTAGCCGTCGGGCTTCGCCTTCGCGACGTAACCCATGCCGATTCCACCGCCCGCGCCCGCCTTGTTCTCGACGACGACCGGCACGTTGAGCGAGCGGCTCATCGCGTCCGCGACAGGTCGCCCGACGATATCGGCAACCCCGCCGGGCGGAAACGGAACGATCAGCGTGATCGGCTTCGACGGATAGACGTCCTGCGCGATCGCGGGCGCTGACGCCGCGAGCGCCCCCGCTGCAACTGCAGCGAGCAGCACCGCCGCGCACCGCCGCCGCGCGCGATTCAGATCTCCGATATCCGCTTCGTCGCTTGCCGCGCGCAGCGGCGATCCGCAGCCTACTTCTGCGCGCGCTCGCATTCGACGTTGAGCTCCTTGCAGGCCGCGAGTATGTGATCGACGATCAACGGCATCGGCGAGGGCTTCGCACCGGCGGCCGAGACGAGGAGTTGCGCCAACTTGTCGCCGAGCGACGTGACCTTCATGCTCGCGATCTGCGAACCGTTCGAGAACTCGAGCGAGAGGTTCGGCTCGTCGGTGCGCGTGACGGTGACGGCGGGCGCTGCCCGGATCCGTTGCGCGACGACCGCGTAGACGCGATCGGCGGGCGCATCGATGATGACCGTCGCGGTGTCCATCACCTCGCCGGACTGCGGCGTTTGCTGCTGCATCTGCTCGATCCGCCCGACCGCGCGACGCGCGAGCAACACCCACTGCGCGTCAGCGAGGCCCGACGCAAGCGTGCAGACGATGCCAACGACGAGAGTCGACGTGCGTAGCGGCGATCGTGTCATTGCGGTTCCCTCCCTCCTCGACGGACTTTTGATTAGCGCTCCGCGCCCCGAGCGCCTCAACGCCGGAAACCGCCGCCGTGTCCGGCGAACCCGCCGCGCATCGATTGGAACTGCTGCTGGCGCATCCCGCCGCCCATCCGCGCTTCGCGATCCTGGTCGAGCTGGCCGAAGCCGCCGCCTTCGGAGCGGAATTGGCCGCCGCGCTCGGTCTGACCCGAGAGATCGCCTTGGCGCTCGCTGCGGTAGTTGCTTGCCTTTGCGGCGTTGCTCTCAGTCTGGCCGGAGATGTTGCTCTGTCGCGCACTCCGCTGGTCGCTCGCCTTCGCGGCGTTGCTCTCGGTCTGGCCCGACAGATTCGATTGTCGATTGGCCGACGAGGCGCTCTGCGATGCGTTGGTCGTCGAGCCCTGCTTCGGCTGCTGCACCGGCGACCACGAGCCGTTGTTGTACTTTTCCCAGCCGTCGGAGGTCTTCTTGTACACGTTGCCGTCGGCGCCCGCGTAGACGTCTCCGCTCGCAGTCTTCACCGCGCCGGCCGTATTGCCGCCGGCGCCCGATACCGCTCCGCCTTTTGCGCCGGTGCTCGAGCTGAACGAACCGGCCGAGCCTCGCGCGTTCGACTGGCTCTGCGTATGCACTGTCTGGTTCGGACCGGAGATCGTGCTCGACCCCCAGCGTCCGTACGCATTGGCGTTCTGCTGCGTTGTGCCGGAACGACCGGTGTTGGCGTTGTACCAGCTTGCATTGCCCGCAGCGCCATCGGGTCCCCACACGGCGCCGCCGTGCGCGTAGCTGCCGGTCGTCGGGTTGTACGCCGAGAACGCGCCGGCGCCGCCGTACGGACCGTAGACCGCGCCGCCGTGCGCCCACGCACCGGTCGTCGGGTTGTAGTAGGTCCCCGCCTTTGCGACGCCGCCGTAAGGACCGTAGATCGCGCCGCCGTATGCCCATGCACCCGATGTCGAGTTGTAGTACATCGCGCCCGCGTACGAGTACGGATAGGGGTAATAGATCGGAATCGGCGCCGGATAAATATAGGGCGGGTAGTAATAGCCGGTTCCGTAGACGACCACCCCTGCGGCGACATAGCTCATCGTGTAGCCGGACGTGTAGCCGTACGTGACGGTGTCGGGTGAGGCGGCATAGACGCGGACGAACGTGCACGAGTAGAGCGGGCTCGACGGCGGGATCGAGTAGATCACCGCAGGCACCGAATCAGCGAGTACCCACGGTCCTGCCGGCGCAGTCGACGTGAACCAGGCGCCCTGGTAGCAGGAGTAGTAGCCGTCGCTGTAGCGAACCACGCTGAACGACGTGTTCGTCGCATAGAACATCTGCGTGCCCGCGATCGGGACGAACTGCGGCGGACCTGAATAGATGACTTCGAGCTTCGCCGCCGAACGATTGAGTGTCGCCTGCTGCGGGATCTGCGCCTCGAGCAGGGCCTCCTGCGCCTGCGGCGTGCCCGGCACCGAGACCAGCACGAAGCCGCGCGGACCGTTCGCCGGAATGCGCGCGAAGTCCGGCGGCAGCGCGCTCGTTGCGAACGTCCACGGACCGTCGATACCCGGCGCGGAGAACCAGCGGCCGGACACGAGGTAGTACACGGTGGAGGTCCTCGCGTCGCGGAAGAGCGCTGCGTCGGTGTTCGCTGCGTATTGCAGCGATGTGCCGGAAATCGCGACGTACTGCGGACGTCCGTCGGTCACGATGATCGCTGCGGGCGTCATCGATACGAATATCGTCGGCGCATCCCGTGCCGTGAGCGGGCGGCCCGGAATCTGTTTCTTGACTTCGGCGAAGTTCTTGTCGGCCGGAAGCGCCGAGAAACCCGCCGGCAACCGCGCCGCGGGAGCCCACGGTCCCTTCACGTCGGCCGCCGATAGCCAGCCGCCGTTCCAGAGCAGGTACCAGGTCTTCGTCGCCGAATCGCTGAACACGTCCCAATTCGTGTTGACCGCGAACGAGAGCGTCGTGCCGGCGATCGGCGAGAGCACCGGCTCGCCATCGAACACGACGAGGCTCGCTGGCCGTGCGCTATAAAAGATCCGCGGCGGCGAATTGTCGAGCGCGACCTCCGGCGGCTTCTGCGCCTCGCGGCGCAGGCTGATGACGAGCGTCGCGAGCGGAACGCGCTTCACCGGCATCGTCGCGAGCGCGGCGCGGATGCGCTGCTCTATCTCCGCCGCCCGCGCCGCGTCGAGCGTCGGAAAACTCGACGAGACGAGGCGCGGCTCGGTGAGCGTGACGATCCGATCTTCGAGACTCGTCTGCGTCGCGAACGCGAGCTCGATCGTGCCGAGCGTCGGAGCGCTCGCCCCTTTCGCGGCGATGCCGATGACGGTGCGCGCATTGAGCGTCTTGAAATCGGGCCACGAGATGACTTGCGGCTGATAGACGGTTGCCGTGCCGCCGTTGGGGCCGGTGAACGTGTGCGGCCACGTGTCCTCGGAAGCCGCGGACGCTTGCGCGCTCTGCGCTGGCATCGGCTGCTGTGCGGCAACCGGCGCGGCGATTGTCGCGGCGGCGAGAAGGACGAAAGCCAATGCCGCAGGCTCGCGCACTCCGGCGATCAATTTCTGCATTGCCACCTCGTCGAAACGATCTGTCGGCGCGGGGGACGGAAGATAAGCTGCGTCCACCGCGCGTGTTGCCGGCCGCACCGGGCAGCCCCGAAGCTGCCCGAGCGGCATAGCATAGCGGGTCAGAACATGTGCTGGCCGCCGTTGATCGCGATATTTGCGCCGGTCAAGAACGCCGCTTCGTCGCTCGAGAGATAGGCGACGAGCCCGGCAATCTCCTCCGGCTTGCCGAGGCGCCCGACCGGGATCTGCGGAAGGATCTTTGAGTCGAGCACTTCCTTCGGGATCGCCAACACCATCTTGGTGCCGATGTAGCCCGGCGAGATCGTGTTGACGGTGACGCCCTTGCGCGCGACCTCGAGGGCGAGCGACTTGGTGAAGCCGTGCATGCCGGCTTTCGCCGCCGCATAGTTCACCTGCCCGAACGCGCCCTTCTGGCCGTTCACCGAAGAGATGTTGATGATCCGGCCCCAGCCGCGGTCGCTCATGCCGTCGCACACCTGCTTCGTCATGTTGAAGCACGAATCGAGGTTCGTCTTGATCACCGCTTCCCACGCGGTGCGATCCATCTTCTTGAACGTGGTGTCGCGCGTGATCCCCGCGTTGTTCACGAGGACATCGATCGGGCCGACCTCGCCGGACACCCGCTGGACGCAGCCGACGCAAGAATCCCAGTCGGTGACGTCGCACGGGTACGCCTTGAAGCCGTAGCCCATCTTGTTCATGCTCTCGAGCCAATCCTTCGCCTTCGTGTTGCCGGGCGAGTGGGTCGTGACCACCTTGTAGCCGAGCGCGGCGAGCTTGATGCAGATGGCTTCGCCCAGTCCTCCCATGCCTCCGGTGACCAGAGCGACGCGCGGGGTCTTCATTGACATGTTCTCTCTCCTCTTACGGTGACAGTGACTCCGTACGACGCGGCTGGCGGCGTCGCCCGGTTACGCTCCTGATGCGGTCGCATCTTAGCGCGTTCCGGCGCATCCGCAATCGAGTGTGAACAGGGCCTGTCAACGCCATGAGCGCAAACGCGAACGGGCGCAATGAGGCCGTAGCGCCAACAGGCCCTGGATCACTCTGCCTTTTCGAGCACGTAGCGGCCCGGCGCCGCCTCGAGCGGCGGAAAGCGGGCGCTGCCTTGCGTCCGTGGCGCTCGATGCGTGGCGCCTCCGTGCGGCGCGAGCCAGGCGGCCCAGTGCGGCCACCAGCTTCCGGGATGGCTCGTCGCGCGCTCGAACCATTCGCCGGAGCGCGCGACGACGTGCGGGTTCGTCCAGTAGTTCCGCCGGATTTGCGCGGGCGGGTTGACGATGCCCGCGATGTGACCCGAGGCGCCCATCACGAACGTCATCTCGCCGCCCAGCAGCCGCGTGGTCCGGTAGGCCGAGCGCCACGGCACGATGTGATCTTCGCGCGTGGCGACGATGTACGCGGGGACCTTGACGCGCCCGAGGTCGACCGCCTCGCCCGCCATCGTGAGCGCCCCTTCCTCGCGCAGCTTGTTGTCGAGGTACATGTTGCGGACGTAGTAGACGTACATCGGGCCGGGCAGGTTGGCCGAATCGCCGTTCCAGTGGAGAAGGTCGAACGCCGGCGGCGTCTCGCCCTTCAGGTAGTTGTTGACGACGTAGTTCCACACGAGCTCGTTCGCGCGCAGGCTCGCGAACGCGTTCGCGAGCTCGCTGCCGTGCATCCGCTGGCCCGCGATGAGCGCGGGCTCGCGGGCGGCGAGCGTCTCCTGCGACACGTAGACGCCGATGTCGCCGGGGTGCGCGAAGTCGAGCATCGTCGTGAGCAGAGTCACGCTCTCGACGCTCCCATCCCCGCGCGCAGCGAGCACGGCGAGCGCGCATGCGAGCAGCGTCCCCCCGACGCAGAAGCCGAGCGTGTTGATCGTCCTGCTGCCCGCGATCTCTTTCGCAACGTCGACCGCGGCGAGGATTCCGTCGACGAGATAGTCGTCCCATGTCAGAGACCCCAGCTCGGGCGGGATGTTGCGCCACGAGATGATGAACACCGTGTGCCCCTCGGCGACCGCCCAGCGGACGAACGAGTTCTCCGGCTGCAGGTCGAGGATGTAGTACTTGTTGATGCACGGCGGAATGACGAGCAGCGGACGCCGATAGACGCGCGACGTGCGGGGCGCGTACTGGAGGAGCTCGATCAGCTCGTTGCGGAACACGACGTTTCCCGGCGTCACGGCGAGATTGCGGCCGACCGCGAATGCGCCCGTGTCGCTCATCGAAATGCGACCGCGCTGCGCGTCGGCGGCGAGATTCGCGAAGCCCTGGACGAGGCTCGCGCCTTCGGTCGCGAGCGCGCGCTTGAGCACGACCGGATTGGTGGCGACGAAATTGCTCGGCGCGAGCGCGTCGACGAACTGCTTCGTCGCGAATACGAGGCGCTTTTTCTCCGTCTCGGGAAGCGCGGCCGACGCGGCGAGCTCCTTCAGGTATTCGCCGGCGAGAAGATAGCCCTGCTTCATCAATGCGAAATACGGAATTTCGTCCCATTCCGGCGCGGCGAATCGCCGGTCGCCGTGTGCCGCCTCGGCGACGACGGGCATCCGGTGCCCGCTGCCCGGAGTCGCGAGCGAATCGGCGGCTGCGAGCCAGAGCTGTTCCCAGCGCTTTCGATACTTGCCGTTGAGGGCGGCGAGCGCCTCACCTTGCGGCAGGCTCGTCGCGGCTCCCATCGCCTCGGTTGGGGGCGCCGACGCCGCGGCGGTTGCTGCGCTGCGCGCCGCGCCGGTCCACCATCGCGTCCAATCGGTGAGCGCTTCCTGCCAATGCTTCGCGAGATCGGCCAGCGAATCGGGAGCGTGAGACGGATGCGACGTCATCGCGCGAGATTACCCGAGTGCGACGCCGGAGCGGCGTGTGTCTCTTGCGCGCTGTTGCATTGCATCGTCAATGCTCGAGCGCAACGTGGGCGAGCGCGATCACGGCGATGCCGAGGCCGATCAGCGCGATCTGCTTCGCCGTTTCGACCGGTTCCGGCCGGCGGTGCAGGCTCGGGATCAGATCGGCGACCGCAACATAGAGCAGGCTCGACGCGGCGATCGCGAGCGCTGTCGGCAATACTTGTTGCATGTCGGCGAGCGCGAGGTAGCCTGCGAGAGCGCCGACGAGCGTCGCCGCGCCGACCGTGACGTTGTAGCCGAACGCGCGCCGGCGCGAGAACCCCGAATGGACGAGCACGGCGAAGTCGCCGACCTGCTGGGGAACGGCGTGCGCGACGATCGCGACCGTCGTGGCGACGCCCAGGGGCGAGCCCGCGAGGAACGCCGCAGCGATGACGACGCCGTCGCAGAAGTTGTGGACGCTCGTTCCGACGAGGATCATCAGTCCCGAGCGCCCGCCGTCGGGGCTCGCCGCATGCAGCGCATGCGCGTGCTCGGTCTCCTCGGCGTCGTCGTCGTGCGCATCGTGTCCGTGCGAGTGCCGCCACAACACGAGCTTCTCCAGCAGGAAGAACGCGAGCAGGCCGACGAGCACCGTCCCCATCACGCGCTCCGCGCTGCCGGTCTCGAGCGCATGCGGCAGAAGCTCGAGGAACACGGCGCCGAGCAGCGCGCCGACGGCGAACGACACGAGGCGCGAGATCCACGACGGGTGCAGCGCAAGCGTGCCTGCCGCCGCGATCGTCGCGAGGACACCGCCGGCAAGCGCGGCAACGACGATCTCGGTGAGGGTGGACACGACGGGGAGGGCGAGCGCGGCGCGGTTCCGCGCAATCGCGTTCCATTATACGGGAGGCCGGCGACCTACTCGGTGCTCGACGGCGAGGCCCGTTTGCCCGCTCGCTTAGGCCTGCGCAAGCGCTCGCGAGCAAACGTGCCCCGCCTTTCCGCGACCTCGTGCCCAGTCTCGCTTAGCCCCAGCCGCCTCGGCTTGGCTATGTACGATCGAACGCGGCTCCTATCAGGCGAGCCACACGGCGGTCGCCATCCGCCCCGAATCGCGCTCGCGCCGGTACGAGAAGAAACGCGCAGCGTCGGTGAACGTGCATTCGCCGCCGCCGTGGATGCTCGCGACGCCGGCGCCGGTCAGCCGGCGTCGCGCGAGGCCGTAGAGATCCGCGTGCCATTTTCCGGATCGTCCCGCGGTGAAGAACACGGCCGCGCCGGCATCGTCGTCGCAGAACGCGGCGTAGACGTCGGCTCCGACTTCGAACGCGGCAGGCCCGATCGCAGGTCCGAGCCAGGCGAGCAGATCGTCGCGATCGGCGCCGAGCCGAGCGAGCGCATCGACGGTCGCTTCGAGCACGCCTGCCGCCAGTCCGCGCCAGCCCGCGTGCGCGATGCCCACAGTGCTGCCTTTCCGATCGGTGACGAGCACCGGCATGCAGTCGGCAGTCAGCACCGAGCAGACGACGCCTCGCTCGCGCGTCACGGCGGCGTCGGCGATCGGCGTGGCCGTCGTCGTGCGCCCGAGCACGGCGACCGATGCGCCGTGAACCTGGGAGAGAGGGACAGGCGACGCCGGCAGAAAGCGCTCGAAGCGGCGGCGGTTCTCAGTGCGCGGGGCCGTGTCGTCATGGCCACCGCGCGCGAGATTCATCGTCGAATAAGCTCCGGTGCTGACGCCACCCGTTCGTGTGGTCGACACTGCGCAGACGTTCGCCGGCGCCGGCCAATCGGGAACGATCCAGTCGAGACACGCGTCCCGGAGCGCGGCGGCGAGCGCGATTGCGTCGGTCGCGTTCATCGCCGCCGCCGTGATCGTAGCGAGGCGAGCAGCGTGTCGAAATCGCGCGGCAGCGGAGACTCCCAGCGACATGTGTGGCCGGTGACCGGATGAACGAGCGCAAGGCGCGCAGCGTGGAGCGCCTGCCGCGCGAACGCGATTGCCCCTTTGCGGCCATACGTCGGGTCGCCGACGAGCGGGTGACCGAGCGAGGCGAGATGAACGCGAATCTGGTGCGTGCGTCCGGTCTCGAGGCGACAGGAGAGCAGCGTCGCGACGCCGAAGCGCTCGACGACGTCGAAATGCGTGCGCGCGGCCTTTCCCGTCGCGACGACCGCCATCGTCGTGCGGCGCGTCGGATGACGGCCGATCGGCGCGTCGACGACGCCCGCCGATGCGATGTCGCCTGCGGCGAGCGCGACGTACTCGCGCGTCACGCTGCGCGCCTGCATCTGCCGAACGAGCGCCGTTTGCGCGGCGAGCGTCTTCGCGATGACGAGAAGGCCGCTCGTGTCCTTGTCGAGCCGATGAACGATTCCGGCGCGCGGGACGGCGGCGAGCTGCGGCGCATGGTGAACGAGCGCGTTCGCGAGCGTTCCGGCCCAGTTGCCGCTGCCCGGATGCACGACCAGTCCCGCGGGCTTGTCGACGACGATGAGCGCGTCGTCCTCGAAGACGACGGAGAGCGCGATCGCCTCGGGCGCGAACGCCGCTTCGCGCGGATCGGGCTCGCTTGCCACGACGACGCGCTCGCCGCCGCGCACACGGTGGGTCGCGGTCGCGGGCTCGCCGTCGAGCGTGACGCGGCCGGCGTCGATCCATGCGCGAAGGCGGCTTCGCGAATACTGCGGCAAAGCGCGCGCGAGCGCCGCGTCGAAACGATCGCCGGCCGCGGCGGCGGGAAGCGTGACGGCGTGCGTCGCGGCGACGACGCCGCGCGCGCCCGTGCCGGCGGACACGCTCGCGCGAGGAGCAGCCGAGGGGCTCGATCCGGGACGGCGGGCAGACATGCGTCGGCTATAATGAGGACACGCTGTTCGGAGCTCGCGAATCGGATGGTTCTCCCGACGTTTCCGCCGTTTCTTTGTCGCCTCTATCCGAGGGGGACCCGTGCGTTGTTCGCCTGCGTCGCGTTCGTTGCGCTCGTCGCGTCGCTCGGCGGCTGCAATCTGCTTCCCGAAGTCAAGGATCCGTACGCGGGCTTCACCGCCGAGCAGCTCTATCGGCAGGCGAAGGACGCGATGGCCGAGGGAAATTTTACCAAGGCGGTCAAGCTCTACGAGGCGCTCGAGGCGCGTTATCCGTACGGGCGCTACGCGCAGCAGGCACTGCTCGAAGGCGCATACGCGAATTACCGCACCGGAGAAACGACGGCGGCCATCGCCGCCTGCGACCGCTTCATCCGCACCTACCCGAATCATCCGAGCGTCGATTACGCGTATTACCTGAAGGGCCTCGTCTATTTCCGCGAGGACCAGGGACTGATCGGCTACGTCTACGAGCTCGAACTTTCGGATCGCGATCCGAAGAGCATGCGCGAGTCGTTCAACGCGTTCAAGGAGCTCGTCGCGAAGTTTCCCGACAGCCGCTATGCGCCGGATTCGGTCGAGCGGATGCGCTACCTCGCGAATTCGCTGTCGCTCTACGAAGTGAAGGTCGCGCGCTACTACTACAACCGCGGCGCGTACGTCGCCGCCGTCAACCGCGCGCAGCAGGCGCTCGTCCTGTATCCGCGCACCCCTGCCGAAAAGGACGCGCTCGAGCTCCTGATCCAGTGCTACGACAAGCTCGGACTGGCACAGCTGCGCGATGACAAGCAGGCGATCCTGAAGCTCACGTTTCCGAACGCCGAGCCTCCGAAGCCGAAGCCCTGGTGGCAGATCTGGTGATCGCCGCAGCTTCGGTGACGATCGGAGATTGTCAACAAGGTTGACAATCCTGGCGGTGCGCGGCGTCTCATCCGCGCGCCTGTGCCGGCGCTGAATCCTTGAAGAACGCCTCGACGTCGCCGAGCTCGCGCGTTCGGCGCATCGGCGGAAGGCTTTTCCAGATGCGCCTGCCATAGGGCTTGTCGGTGAGGCGCGGGTCGCAGATCATCAGCACGCCGCGATCGGTCTCGGTGCGAATCAGGCGTCCGGCCCCCTGCTTGAGCGCGATCACCGCCTGCGGCAACTGATAGTCGAAGAACGGGTTGCCGCCCTCGGCACGCAGCTCGTCGAGCCGTGCGGCGAACAGCGGATCGTCGGGCGGCGCGAACGGCAGCTTGTCGATGATCACGACCGAGAGCGCGGCGCCCGGCACGTCGACGCCTTCCCAGAAGCTTGCGCTGCCGAGAAGCACCGCATTGCCGAGCTCGCGGAAACGCGCGAGGAGCTCGGCGAGGCTCTGCGTCGACTGCCCGCCGCCCCGTTCGCGGACGGCCAGCGACTCGTCGGACTCGCGGTCGCCGTAGACGATCGTGAACGGGACCTTCTGCAGCTCGGCCTCGCGGATCCGCTTGCCGACCGTCTCGTCCCGTTCGTCCTGTTCCGCGCGGACGCCCGCCTCCTTCAGCTTCCCGACGAGCTCGCCGGCGGCGGTTCTGTGCTCTTCCTGTACGGGCAGGACGCGCACCTGCACCGGCGCGAGCCAGTAGGGGAAGTCGCCGGCGAAGTGCTCGATCAGGATGCCGATGAAGCGCTCGAACGACCCGTACAGCGCCCGGTGCACGACGTAGAGCGGATGCTCGCGGTTGTCCGCCCCGATGTACGTCAAGCCGAAGCGGGAAGGCATCTGGGAGTCGAGCTGAATCGTCCCCATCTGCCACTTCCGGCCGAGCACGTCCTCCATGTGCAGGTCGATCTTCGGCCCGTAGAACGCCCCTTCGCCGGGGGCGATCGTGTACGGGATCTCGTTCAGCCGCAGCGCCTCCTCGATCGCGGCCTCCGTGCTGTCCCACTGCTCGTCC